>JAFVWV010000002.1 GCA_017501495.1 Bacteroidales bacterium
CTGCGAGGGCGACACCGTGGAAGCCGGCGAGGCTTTCGGCTCGGTGGAAGCCGTGAAGACCGTGGCCGACCTGCTGATGCCTGTCAAAGGCGAGGTGGTCGAGTTCAACGCCGACCTGGAGGATGCCAGCGCCATCAACGCCGACCCCTACGGCAAGGGCTGGATCATCAAGGTGAAACCCGAGAACATGGCCGACATCGACGCCCTGATGGACGCCGAAGCCTACAAAGCCAAAATCGGTGCATAAGAGCTTAATCTGGTTATAGACCAACCAAAAACAAAACGCCCCTGACCGGGGGCGTTTTTTTTTTGTATATAGAGAGAAACAAGAAACCGCCCCGAGCGAGGCGGTTTCTTGCTTTCTATCCTTGTGGATATGACATTTAGTCCATAATGGTGTTCCAGCCGTGCTTGTCCTCGGCTTCGCCGAGCTGGATGGCACGGAGAGCGTTGTAGAGCTTGGTGCTGTAGGGGCCGGGCTCTTTGCCGAAGACGTAGCTCTTGCCGGTCTCGGGGTCGTCGAGGCGCTCGATGGGGCTGATGACGGCGGCGGTGCCGCAAGCACCGGCCTCCTGGAAGGTGCTGAGCTCTTCGACGGCGATGGGACGGCGCTCAACCTTCATGCCCATATCCTCGGCAAGCTGCATGAGGCTCTTGTTGGTGATGGAGGGCAGGATGGACGTGCTCTTCGGGGTGATGTAGGCACCATCCTTGATGCCGAAGAAGTTGGCAGCGCCGGCTTCGTCGACATACTTCTTCTCCTTGGCATCGAGATAGAACTCGCAGGCGTACTGGCCACCGTGGCAGGCCTCGGTGTGGGCTTTCAGGCTGGCTGCATAGTTGCCACCGACTTTGTAGATACCGGTGCCGAGCGGGGCACTGCGATCGTACTTGCGGGTGATGACATAGGGGTTGGCTTTGAAACCGCCCTTGAAGTAAGGTCCGACGGGGGTGACGAAGATGAGGAAGAGGTACTCGTCGGCGGGCTTGACACCCACGGTGATGCCGGTGCCGATCAGCAGCGGACGCAGATAGAGGCTGGCGCCGGTGCCATAGGGAGGAATGAAGCGCTCGTTGAGTTTGACGACGCGCTTGCACATCTCGACGAACTTCTCGGTGCTGAGTTCGGGCATCATGATGCCGCGGCAGGTGCTCTGCAGACGCTCAGCATTGGCTTCGGGACGGAAGATACGAATCTTGCCATCCTTGCAGCGGTAGGCTTTCAGACCCTCGAAGGCTTCCTGACCGTAGTGAAGGCTGGAGGCAGCCATGTGCATTTCGATGTGTTCGGAGGAAGAAACCTCGATTTCGCCCCACTGTCCGTTGCGATACCAGCAGCGCACATTGTAGTCCGTTTTCACATAACCAAACGGAAGGTTTTGCCAATCTATGTTCATGATATTTAGTTTTTTGGGTTATTTATATGTTTATTTAACTAAGGGCAAAGATATAAAAAAAATGTGAAAGGAAGAAAAAAAATTTTGCCATGTCGGAAAAAAGTAGTAATTTTGCACCCGATTTCGAGAGAGGAAAACTGGTGTAAAAGCCAGTGACAACGGCCCCTTAGCTCAGTTGGTTAGAGCAGCTGACTCATAATCAGCGGGTCCTTGGTTCGAACCCGAGAGGGGCCACGGAAAGAGAAAAGTGGAAAGTGGAAAGCGGAAAGTGTAAGACAGGCTTTCAACTTTCCACTTTCGACTTTAAATCCATAGTTATGGGACGTATAATGGCAATAGATTATGGGCGCGTGCGCACGGGGTTGGCGGTGACCGACCCGCTGCGTATCATAGCCACTGCCTTGACGACGGTGGAGACCCCTACCCTGCTGCAATACATCAAAGACTACTGCACGCACGAGGAGGTGGACGAGTTTGTTGTGGGCGAGGCAAAGCGGATGGACGGCTCGCCAAGCGAATCGATGCAGCTTATAGAGCCTTTTGTAGAAAAACTGAAAGAGACGTTCCCTGACAAGAAAGTGGCCCGCATAGACGAGCGCTTCACGTCGAAAATGGCGTTCCAAACGATGATTGACAGCGGACTGAAGAAAAAAAAACGACGCGACAAGGGCATGATAGACCAGATTGCGGCCACCATCATGCTGCAGGACTATATGAGGTGTTAGAAGTCGATGGGCGGTGTTTTTTTGAATAGCGAGAATAAAAATATAAACATAATTTATGATACTTCCAATTATCGGCTACGGCCATCCAACATTGCGCAAAACAGCGCAGGAGATAACAAAAGACTACCCGAACCTCAAAGAGCTGGTGGCAAACATGTATGAGACCATGTATGCCGCCGACGGCGTGGGGCTGGCAGCCCCGCAGGTAGACCTCTCGATAAGAGTGGTGGTAATCGGATTCCGTCCCTACGACGAGAAGACCGACACATACGGCGAGGTGACCGAG
The DNA here is from genome assembly GCA_017501495.1 of Bacteroidales bacterium. Classification (GTDB taxonomy): domain Bacteria; phylum Bacteroidota; class Bacteroidia; order Bacteroidales; family P3; genus Colimorpha. Next base: position 2,409 of record JAFVWV010000002.1, read on the forward strand.
CAGCACACGCTGGTCAACCCGGAAATCTTGGAGTTCGGCCAGGAGAAAGACTACTTCAACGAAGGATGCCTGAGCGTGCCAGACATACACGAGGACGTACTGCGCCCGACAACAGTGAAGGTGCACTATTGGGACGAGAACTGGGTGGAACACACCGACGAGGCCACGGGGCTCTACGCACGCGTGGTGCAGCACGAGGTGGATCATCTGGACGGCAAGGTATTCACCGACCGCCTGAGCAGCCTGCGCAGAACGATGCTCAAACGGCGCCTGACCGACATAGCGAACGGCAGGGTAAGAACCAAATACAAAATGAAACAGAATAAAAAATAACACACCAATCATCATGAAGAAGATATTGTACTGCTTAATGGGCATGGCCCTGATTGCAGCCTGCTCGCCTAATCGCGAACAAAGGGTGAAAGACATTGAAGAACACGAACAGCAGCTGTCGACAATAGACATCAGCAGCGACGACAGCGATGCCGTGGAAATGGTGAATCTGTACTTGAAATTTGCCAATGACTTCGCCGACGATAGCCTGGCCCCAGTATATATGATGCGCGCAGCCGAACTGAGCATCAACCTCGGACAAACAGAACAGGCGGTCGGCCTGTTAGACAGCGTCATCACCATCTATCCCGGATTTGAGGACATTGCAGGCTGCATGTTTCTGAAAGGATATGCTTACGAAAGCGGCGAGCAATACGAGGAAGCCAAAGAGGCATACACTCAGTTTGTGGAGAGTTACCCGGACCACTACCTGGCGCAAGACACAAAGAAGATGCTGCAATACATCGGCATGAGCCCCGAAGCCATGTTTGAGGCAGTGATGAATTCGGCCACAGACGAGAACCTTACACTTTAAGCACATAGAAAAAGCCATGGCATCCAAGGTTTCGAAACTCAGAATCAGAGCCAGCTATCCAAACTACTTCATGGTGAGTCTCTACGCCAAAGAGGGCCGGGAGATATTCAATCATGACAGCGAGGATCCGGCCAACCAACTGGAAGGCAACAAACCCGGCACAGTGATATACTGGGTCGAAGGTGATGACGTCCAGAGGGAGTTTCCGCCGCGGTGGTACGACATGTACTGCATGCTGAAGCTGCGCAACGACGAGCAGCGGCACTACCTTGAGATGCTAATCGAGGAACACGAAAGCGGGCAGCCGCAGACCGAACTGGAGCAAAGGAGAGACACGTTTCGCAAGGAATGCATCGACTTCGTGAAGAACAACAAGCTCCGCGAATGCGACGAACTGATTACCACCCTCACAACAGGCGACTACACCGACGAGGAAATCAGCTACAAAGGACGTATGCTGATGGACCTGACTCGCAACAGTTACCCTGTGCCCGACTTCGTGATATTGACCGCCAAAGCTTTCAGCCAGCTGGACCGATTGCCGGAACTGCTGGAGGACGCCATCGGAGACCTCGAGATAATGACCAACTGCACCCTCGGCGACAGCCACAACCCTCTGGTGTTCGCCATACGGTGTGCTATGCCGCAGTATATTCCAGGCCTGATGCCTACTCTGCTTAATATCGGAGTGACACGTACAGCTTTCGAAGCCCTGAAGCTCACCCATGCTCCGGCGATGGCCAACCGAGTCTACCTGAGCACACTGCACACGATAGCCGAAATGCTTGGCATCGAGCACAAATATCAGCGTGCAGACATCAGCCTTTCAACCGAAGCTCAGGAAAGCCGTATCAAAGAACTGGAGGAACGCATCGGCGCCGTCGACCGCAGGCTGATAACAGACGCCCATTACCAAGCGCTGCAGCTCACTCTCTTCGTGCGCAAATTCTATATTGAGAATTCCGACCTTATTCTCACTTTCATGCAGGGCAAGCAAGCCTATCCGAGCTTCATCATGCAGCGCATGGTTTGGACCATCGGCAACGACGAGAGCTACCCTGGAGTGCTCTATAGCCGCCACTCGCGCACAGGAGAAGGCAAGCAGGTGGAGAGCTACAGAAACATCTTCGGCGAAGAAATTATGACCGGCGATGTGACTACCGAAGACCTCGCCTACAGCGACCGAAACGAAATACGCCGCCAGTTCCCTGCAGTATATCACTTCGACCCGCTGCTGAAAAAGCTTGAAAATCGATACAAAACACCCGTCACTATAGAATTCGCCGTCGAGACACGGCCTCGCATGCTAAGCCTCTTCTCGGTGCTTCAGTTGAACGCATCGGAGATGACTGGTCGCGCCGCTTTGGTATCGGCCATCAACATGAAACACGAAGGGCTGATAAGCGACATCCATGTGATGGACCTAATAAAGCCATATCACCTGCGCCAGATTGTATCTGCCTCCATCGACGACAGTTCAATCAGCAAACTGCAGTTCTTCGGTCATGGATTGGCCGTTCTGCCCCGCACCGCCATCAGCGCACGCCTTTGCTTCAGCATTGGCAAAGCCAAAGAACTGAAGGCACAAGGCAACAACGTATGCCTGTGCCAGAAGCATTTTGTTCCAGAAGACACAATTACGCTCAACGAAGTCGACGCCATCCTTTCGATGATGCCGGCGGCCATCCATGTTGTCACCGCTTGCCGCGGCTATGGCATTCCGGCCTTTATGGATCTCTATTCCTACGGCATCACAATGACCGATGGCTGTATCACAAACGCTGAAGGCATAACTCTGCACGAAGGCGACATGCTCACCGTCAGCTCCCGGCGCCAGAGCATCTATAAAGGGCAAGCCAATTTCCGTCCGGCCCGCTTCACCAAATACCTGCAAGGCGACAACGTCGAGCTGACATCAGACGAGAAACAGTTCTTCGAGCAGATGAAGGAGGCCTACACCGAATACCAATGGATTGTCAATTCCAAACAGGCGTCCTACATAACCGATATCGGTAAACTGGCACGCCTCATTCGCTGCGATCTGCAGAGCCAACCCAAGAAAGCGACAGATATAGTCAACTCATGGTTCGAGTCGCGCCCCGACGACTACGTAGACGGAGTACTGCAAAGCCGCATGGGCGACCACAACGACCAAAGCCGCCTCTTCAACCTGCTCTATACAAACAATAAGATAGACTTCTTCCGTCGTATATTCAAAGTGTGCCGCGCTCGCAACATCTCAGGTCTAACCGCCGGCAGCTTCATGATTGGCCGCTTTGTGGCGCACCCACTGCCTATCCGCATGTGGAACGGGCTCTCCGACACCATTGTGGCATTCCTGCTCAACGAATACGTGCTCTATGAGAAATACCAGCAGGTGCTGCAAGAGGTTGGCGAGATAAAACTGGCCCGCGCCCATAGCCGAATCGAGACCGAAGGCATAGACAACATGGTGCTCAAAAATTTCGACCTCGGCAATTTCATCCCCCTCCTTTATGCCCAGCACGACTGGCGGCAGATAGCCACAGCCCTCGAAGGTATGGACCACCAAGACAACACTCATCTGCTCATCGAGATGCTCGACAAGCCGCTGGATCAAATCTTCGACATAAGCACACCTTGGAAGAAAGCCTTTGTGGACGACGTTCTGAAAGCAGCCGGAGTCTAACACATCGCAAAGCGCATACCCCAGCTCCACTCGATGAACATTATCTGCCCTGCATGCGCATGTATGGCCACGCCGGTATAATGCCGGTTCCAATTATAGTAGACTCCTACCCTCTCGTAAATTTTTATACCTATTAAATCCGATGTAAGCAGGTTTGCTCCCATGCCCGCTTTTATACTCACTGGTCCCCAGAAACCTTCCGCCGTTGGCATAACACTCAGGTAGCATGGTACAGGCCATTCCACATTATAACGCTTCTTCAATTCGTTGTCGACGAAACTGTACCACAAATCGGCCGTTACACCGAAAGCCACCACTGGGTCTACATAATACAGATAATTCAACGAAAGGTCGTAGCACGGATAGTAACCGTCCAGCGGTTCATAGCGCGTCATGGCCACTCCAGGCGAGAGTGTAAACCCTAATTCATGCCTCACGAACGACGTGTCCGGGCATTCTACAAGCGGCAGTTTCTCCGTGTCGCCAAACTTCACACCGACATCCAGTTGTATGTAATTCAAGCCCTGGTTGGGTCTCGAAAGCATGCCGTTACTTGTATGCAGCAGCCGTGCCCCCAAAGTCATCCTTTCGTTCAAATGTGCCGTAAGTCCAAAGTCTATCAGGCAATTCAGTGCCGACGAAATAAAGACATTGGTTTTGTCTCCCGTAATCTTCGCCGATTTCGTATACAAAGAGAAGCCCGGTCCGATATTCCATTCAAGCCAGTCGACACCTGGCAGAAAGCTGCCACGCAAAAGACCCACGATGCCGAATCTGTCGCCTGCTATACCGTCAGGTATATGTTCATACGAAACCTTTATGCCGAACGAGGGATGCTGCCGACGCAACATCCACCATGCGTCGCCCGTGGTGCGATACCACCACGCAGCGTCCACACCGAAACCAAAGGCATTGCTTCCCCAATAGCTGCTGTTGTTGGTCATCATGTAGCTGCCGTTCACGGCCACCTCGATATGCTTCTGCTGTGCCATGCCCGACAGGCACGGCAACAAAAAGCACAATATAAGAGACACACGTCTCATTGGCCAACCATCTCCATATATTCAGTCTCGCTCAGCAGCCTCACTCCCAGTTTCTCGGCCTTCTTCAGCTTTTCCGGGCCCATTTTGTCGCCTGCAAGCAAATACGTTGTCTTGCCGCTAATCGAGCCGCTGACCTTGCCTCCATGCCGTTCGATGTCGGCTTTGATTTCGTCGCGTGAGAAATGCTCAAACACACCGCTCACCACGATTGTCATGCCAGCCAGCCGCTCGTCGCCTTCGTCGGCGCGGTATTCCATCTGCAATCCGGCCTCGCGCAGGCGGTCCACAATCTTGCGGTGTTCCCCGTCGGCGAACCATTCGGCCACTGCCCGCGCAGTCACGTCGCCAACATCTTCCACCTGAGCCAGTTCCTCTTCGCCGGCATTCATCAGGCTTTCCATGTTTTTGAAGTATCGAGCCAGTTTTTTGGCTCCCACCTCGCCCACGTAGCGTATGCCGAGGGCGAAGACCACGCGGTCGAACGGCACCTGCTTCGACCCCTCTACGGCGGCCAGCAGATTGTCGGCCCCTTTTTCCTGTATGGTGGCTTCGCTGCCGAGCCCAATCAGCTGCTCGCGCTTCAGGTCGTAGATGTCGGCCACGTTGCGTACCAATCCGGCTGCATAGAGCAGTTCCAGTCTTTCCGGGCCCAGCGTCTCTATGTTCATCGCCTTGCGGCTCACGAAGTGTTCCAGCCGTCCGATTATCTGCGGATGGCAGCCGTCGCTGTTGGGGCAGTAGTGTCCGGCCTCGCCTTCTTCGCGCACCAGCCGCGCCCCGCATTCGGGGCAGCGTTCTATATACTGCACCGGCATCGCGCCCGCCTGTCTCTTTTCCATATCCACACCGATCACCTTGGGTATAATCTCGCCGCCTTTTTCTATCAGCAGGCTGTCGCCCACACAGATACCCATCTTTTCTATAAAGTCGGCGTTGACCAGCGTGGCGCGGCGCACCGTGGTGCCGCCCAGCCACACCGGTTGCAGGTTGGCCACCGGCGTCACCTTGCCCGTGCGCCCCACCTGGAAGCTTATGCTCTCCAGCGGCGTGCTCACCCGCTCGGCCTTGAACTTGTAGGCGATGGCCCAGCGCGGGCTCTTGGCCGTCAGGCCCAGGCGGTCCCACAAGGCGGTCTGGTTCACTTTGATCACTATGCCGTCAATGCCGAACGGCAGCTCCCACCGCGCTTTGTCCCAGTGGTCTATGAATGCCTTTATTTCGGTTATATCCTTGCATTCCTGTATGTATGGCTGCACCTTGAAGCCCATCTGCCTGGCCCATTCGAGACGGCCGTAGTGGGTGTCGGGCAGCGCCACGCCGTCGGGAGCCATCATGAAGTACATGCAAAACATGAGCTTGCGCTTGGCGCACTCGGCGCTGTCCTGCAGCTTGAGGCTGCCGCTGGCGGCATTGCGCGGATTGGCGAAGGGCTCGTCGCCCTCGGCTTCGCGCTGCTTGTTCATCGCCTCGAAGGCGTCGAAGGGGTAGACCACCTCGCCGCGGGCCTCGAAGTCGTCGGGATATTCGCCCCGCAGCCGGAGCGGTATGGTGCCTATGGTTTTGGCGTTAATGGTGATGTCGTCGCCCACGGCGCCGTTGCCGCGCGTGACGGCCTGCACCAGTTGCCCGTGGCGGTAGGTCAGTCCGATGGCCACGCCGTCGTATTTTAGTTCGCAGGTGTAGCTGAACGGCGTGCCGTCGAGCAGCCGCCGCGTGCGCGCCTCGAATTCCTCTATCTCTTCTATCGAATAAGTGTTGCCCAGCGAGAGCATCGGGAAGCGGTGTTCAACCTGGCGGAACTTCTTGTTCACCTCGCCCCCTACCCTCTTGGTGGGGCTCAGCGGACTGGCCAGCTCCGGGTACTGCCGCTCCAGGTCCTGCAGTTCGCGCAGCATACGGTCGAATTCCTCGTCGCTCACCAGCGAGCGGTCGTTCATATAGTACTCATGGTTCAAGCGGTCCACTTCGGCCGCCAGCTCCTCCATGTGCTTGCGCACTGGCTCGGTGTCTATCGCGCTGAAAAGGTCCATCGTTTTCATTTTAGTTTCCACGTACCCGTGAAGTTGAGTGCCACAGGTCCTGTGAGCTGCACATTGTCGAAGCTCTCGTCCGTGGCGTCGAAGTCAACGCAGAAGTCGCCCCCGCGGGCCACCAGTTTGTGGCACCCGCTCACCAGCGCGCAGGCCGTCACGCCCGTGCCGCAGGCCCAGGTCTCGTCCTCCACACCGCGCTCGTAGGTGCGCACCGCCAGCCGTCCGTCGGCCATCGGCTCGACAAAATCTATATTGGCTCCTTCCGGGAAGAGGTCTTTGCGGTGGCGCAGTTTCCGGCCTTCGCCCACCACGTCGTAGTGCTCCAAGCCGGCCACCTGCACCACATAGTGCGGCGAACCGGTGTCGAGGAACCATCCGTCCCCCATCCGGCGCATCTCGCCCTTGGCCACGCTGCGCATGCCCAAGCGCACCACACCGCGCCGGCTGTCGGCGTCCCAATTCAATATCTCGGCCTCGTGCGGACCGTCGTAGCCGCGGAAGCGCAGCCGCTCGCCCATGCCCAGCAGATGGGCCATCATGGCTATGCAGCGGCCGCCGTTGCCGCACATCGACCCCAGCCGTCCGTCGCTGTTGTAGTAGTGCATCTCGAAATCCATACCCTGCTCGTCGCTGGCGTCGAGCGTCATCAGTCCGTCGGCGCCTACACCGAAGCGGCGATGGCAGATGCGCGCCACCTCGTCCTCAGCCAATCCAAGACACATCCGGCGGTTGTCCACCACCACGAAATCGTTGCCCGCCCCGTCGAACTTGTAGAAATCCATATTCATATTTCAAGTAGTTAAAGGAAGATAAGAAGTTAAGAAGATAAGAAGTTAAGAAGTTAAGACAATACCGCTATTCACTATTCACTATCCACTATCCACTATTCACTATCCGCTATTCACTATCCACTATTCACTATCCACTAATAATCAATCTGCGGAAACAGTCTGCGTAGCGCCGAAAGCCGCGGATTGTTCTCCAGCATCACGTTGTATTTCTGGTCGGGCGAGTATATCACCTCGTCCTTGCCGACGAACATGGGGTTCACCTTGCAGTCCAGCATCTTCAAGCCGCTCTTCTCGCGCAGAAACTCGAGCACCTTGATGCGGTGCTGCCTGAATTCGTCGGCAAACCACGTAGTCTGCGCGTCGATTTCAATCAGGCCCGGCTTCTCGCCAAGCCGCACTGTGGCGTTTTGCAGCACCTCGGTCAGTTCCAGTCCCTCGCCGGCCTCCTGCCAGTAGCGTTCCAGATCCTCCTGCGTCAGTGGTTTCACTTCGGCTTGTATCTGCGGCCGCTCCACCTTCACTGGAGCCACATTGATGCTGATCGACCCTCCGAGAAGCGACTCCTTGCCGAGTGGCTGGGCGGCTGGCGAAGCGGCCGGATGGCTGAGCGGCTGAGTTTCCGAGCCTCCGTGCGGCTCTTCCACCTTGGCGCTCTGCGGCTCCGCCACATTGTCTCTGTGCGGTTCCGCCACCGTGGTATTCTGCGGCTCTGCCACATTGTCACTGTGCGGTTCTGCCACCGTGGTGTTCTGCGGCTCCGTCGCGTTCTCCGTGCCTGCCTCGCGGCCTCTTGCAATCTATCCTTGCGCCGCGGGCATCGCCGCCTGCACCATCTTCATCATGCACATCTCGATGAAGAGGTTCTTGTTGGCCGCCTCACGGAAGCGGAACTCATAGTCGCCCGCTATGCCTATCCATGCCAACAGCATCGGCAGCCCGCAGGCCTGAGCCTGCTGGCCGTAGCGCTGGCGCGTCGCGTCGCCGCCGTCTATCAGCTGCAGCGTCTGCGGGTCGAGGCTTACAAGTAGGTTTCGCAGGTGTTCGCAGAGCCCCGTCAGGAAATGCTGCCCGCCGAAACCCTTGCGCAACACCTCGTTGGTCAGCAGCAGCGCTCCGCCCAGATTGGCCGACCGCATCTGCGCCACAAGACGGAAGTAGTACTCCGAGTCAAGCTCGTTCAGGTTTTCGAGCACGCCGCTCAACGTCAGGTTGCCCTGCGTGAAGTTCACCAGCTGGTCGAAGGTGCTCAGCGCGTCGCGCATGCCGCCCTCGGCCTTGCGGGCTATCACCTCCAGCGCCCCTTCCTCGAACTGCACTCCCTCGCTCTTGGCCACATAGCGCAGGTGCTCCACGATGTCGCTATTCTCTATCCGCTTGAAATCGAACACCTGGCAGCGGCTCAGAATCGTAGGTATAATCTTGTGTTTTTCAGTCGTGGCGAGGATAAACTTGGCGTATGCCGGCGGCTCCTCCAGGGTTTTCAGGAAGGCGTTGAAGGCCGCCGCGCTCAGCATGTGCACCTCGTCGATGATATACACCTTGTAGCGGCCCGCCGTCGGCGGATACTGCACCTGGTCCACCAGCTGCCGTATATCGTCCACCGAATTGTTTGACGCAGCGTCGAGCTCGAAGATATTCATCGACGCGCCGCTGTTGAACGTCCGGCAGCTCTCGCATTCGTTGCACGCCTCGCCTTCGGCCGTCAGGTGCTCGCAGTTGATTGTCTTGGCCAGAATTCGCGCACAGGTCGTCTTGCCCACGCCGCGCGGTCCGCAGAAAAGAAACGCCTGCGGCAGCTGGCCCGTCTGTATGGCGTTCTTCAGCGTCCGCGTGATATGCCCCTGACCCACCACACTGGCGAAGGTCGACGGGCGGTATTTTCTTGCCGATACTACAAAATTGTCCATCTATCTGTCATTAAACATCTAACGGCGTACAGCCGCATCTTTTGAAGTGCAAAGATACAAAACTTTTCCGATATGATACAGTTTTTTTTTCAACAGTCCGCCTCCCCACCTGTCCAATAACCACTTGCCAGCCCTGCAAGGGCGACACTCGGTTAGCCGTGGGCGCAAGCCCACGGATGCGCGGCACACCACCCTCATCCGAGCCGCGTTAGCGGCGGCACCTCATTAGCCGTGGGCGCAAGCCCACGGATGCACGGCACACCACACCAATCCGAGCCGCGTTAGCGGCGGCACTCCTTTAGCCGTGGCGGACACCCTTGTGCCGCCCCTAAAGGGGCTCCATACCGACAGGTGGGGCTGTTCTCACCGTGGGCTCGCGCCCACGGCTACATCAGTATCGCCCCCAAGGGGGCTAATTTATGATAATTCATGGCAATTCATGTTGCCCACCAAAAATGCAGACGCGGCACGCCGCGTCTCTACAGGCGCACAGACCATTCAAACACGATTGCCCTCGCACTACCACATCGGATAAATTTTTACCGTAAGCGTTTTGGCTTGATTTTGCCCCAAAACCGATTTTCGCAATATCATAACTACCTCTGCCACAGCATCTCCATTGTTCCTATTCGGCATATCAACGATACATCAA
>JAFVWV010000024.1 GCA_017501495.1 Bacteroidales bacterium
ATGACGACCAGAAATATTATGCCGACCCACACCCATGCGGTGTCCTTGTAAACCTTGACGGCATTCTCGGGTATATTCATTGTCTGTCTGTGTTTATTGTTTCTGTTCAATTTGTTCCTCACTTTATTTGATTTAATTAAGCGGTGTTCGGTTCCCTTAACGGGGTTGTTTCATTCGTGCAATTCCATTGTGCAACGTGAAATGAATTAAAAATCGATATGAAATTTAAGTATTTTGTCTTGCTCAAGCAACAGCTCCGTTTTGTTGTAATCGTTATTGTTTACCAAGACCGATACGGTGTCGCCAATGTTCAGTCTCTTGTAGGTGTCATAGCAAATCTGGTCCGAACTATTGTAGGTGCCTCCGTTCACAGAGTATTCATAGACAGCTTCGTATTTAGACCCGTATCCTCCGCCGTAGAATGGCCTCACGTCGGTGATGACGGCCTTGACAGTCATGGCATTGTCATGGTCGAAATTCCCCCTCTCGCATTTGGCTATCGAAACGACGATGCCACACAGCACGGCGAGTATCAAGATAACTTTCTTTATATTGCTTTTCTTCTTGGTCGATTTCTTCCTCGGAGGTGCTTTTTTCATATACCTTTTATATTATATGATTTGCATCAATCTTTCGGCGGGGATTTGTTGCGGCGCGGCGGCATGCCGCCGCGCCGCAACATCCGCCACGGGTTATTCCTTGCGCTTGCGCTCGGCTTCGTCTTCCTTTGCAGAGGACTTTATCTGCACGTGGCCTTGGTCGAGAAACCACCAAAGGATGGTGAAGACAACGCCACTTACCACCCCGCTAATGATAGAGTGGCGAAGTTCGTGGTGCAAAAACAATATTTTCACAAGGAAAAATACCAATGTGAATACGCCAAACAGGAGCAGGTAGAAAGCCCAGCCTTTTTTCTTGATAGGTTTCATTAAAAATGCTTTCTTCATAATGTTTATATTGATGCCATTAATAACGTCGACGGCCCGGTTTTATTATACCGGGGCGCCTATAAAACAAATAACCGCCTTTGGGGGCAAATCGCTACATCTGGGCGAAAAAAAGTGACGGCAGACGGTGGTGTCTGCCATCACGTATGGGTCGGTTGCCTGACGGATGGGGGCTTACTGCTGCTGGAGCCACTGGTCGACGTGGCCGAAGACGATGTCGGCGCGGGCGGCGAAGCTCTCCTCGGTGGCGAAGGCCACGTGGGGTGTGACGAGGCAGCGGTTGGTGGAGAGCAGTAGGTGGTCGAGGGGCAGGGGAGGCTCGTGCTCAAAGACGTCGAAGGCGGCGCCTGCGATGCGGTTCTCGACCAGGGCGCGGCCCACGGCGGCTATGTCGGCCACCGGGCCGCGGGCGGTGTTGACCAGCAGGGCGGTGGGCTTCATCAGTTGCAGCTCGCGCTCGCCGATGAGGCCGCGGGTCTCGTCGCAGAGGGGCACATGCAGGGATACGATGTCGCTCTGGCGCAGCAGGTCGTCGAGCGGCATGTAGCTGATGCCCATGGCTTTCACCTCGGGACGCTCGGTGCGGCTCCAGGCGATGACTTTGGCGCCGAAGGCCAGCAGCAGGCGTGCGGTGGCGATGCCGATGGCGCCGGTGCCGACGATGCCGACGGTCTTGCCGCGCAGCTCGCGTCCGAGGAAGGTGCCGCGTCCGGCCCCCTGATGCATCTGCTCGCTGAGGGTGAGTATGTTGCGCAGCAGGTCGAGCATCATGCCCACGGCCAGCTCGCTGACGGCGGTGGTGCTGTAGCCGGCGGCGTTCTGCACCTCGATGCCGTGTTCGCGGCAATAGGCGAGGTCGATATGGTCGAGTCCGGTGAAGGCCACGCTGAGGTATTTCAAGTTCGGGCATTGCGCCAGCACGGCGGCAGACAGCCTGATGTTGCTGACCACGACCACGTCGGCCCCGGCCATGCGCTGGACGAGGGCAGCTTCGTCCTCGTTGCGATCCATATAATAGTTGAAGGTGTGACCCAAGGCGGCGTAGTGCGCCTTGAGGTCTTCGAAGCGTTCGCGGCTGATGCCGAGAGATTCTACACAGACGATGTTCATATTTCTGTCTTTATTGTTTTCTATAGTGACTATAGTTGCTCTCTATTTCTTCTTCTTCACCGAGAAGCCGAAGCCGCCCAGTTTCTCGCCGAGCGAGTAGTATTTGCCGTGGCTGTAGGCGAGGGGCAAGGCGTGGTTGAGCTGGAACTGGCCGGTGCTTTTGTCGATGAGGCTCTCTTCGGCGTCGACGGCCACGACGTTGGCCATGAACATGTCGTGGGTGCCGAGACGGCGCACCTCGAACACCTTGCATTCAATGTTCAACGGGCTCTCCTTGATGAGCGGAGCCTTGACGAGTTGTGCCGGTTCGGTGTGGAGACCCATCTCGCGGAATTTGTTGTAGTCGCGGCCGCTGCGCACGCCGCACCAGTCGGTCTGGCGGGCGAGGGCGGCGGTGGTGAGGTTGATGACGAACTCGCCGGTGCGGCTGATGATGGCGTGGCTGTGGCGTTCGGGCCTGATGCTGACATAGCACATGGGCGGGTCGCTGCAGAGCGTGCCCGTCCATGCCACGGTGATGATGTTATAGGTCTCGGGGCTGTCGCCGCAGCTGACCATGACGGCCGGCAGCGGGTAGATCATGGTGCCGGGCTTGAAAGCAGTCTTCATCTCACTCGGAGAGTTTCTTCTCCAGTTCCTCGACCATGTTGCGCATGTAGCGGTCGGTCTGGCGCAGGTTCTCGATGGTCTTGCAGGCGTGGAGGACGGTGGCGTGGTCCTTGTTGCCGCATTGCATGCCGATGACGGCGAGGCTGGACTTGGTGATCTTTTTGGCGAAGTACATGGAGAGCTGGCGGGCCTGCACGATCTCGCGTTTGCGCGAGGTGTTCTGTATGGCTTCGACAGGCAGGTCGAGGTAGTCGCAGACGACTTTCTGTATGTAGTCGATGGTGACCTCGCGCACGCTGCTCTGCACGTACTTGTCGATCATCTGCTTGGTGAGCTCGAGGGTTATCTGCTTGCGGTTGAGCGAGCTTTGGGCGATGAGCGAGATGAGTGCGCCTTCGAGTTCGCGCACGTTGGTGTTGATGTTGTAGGCGATGTATTCGATGACGTCGTCGCTCATCTCGATGCCGTCGTTCTGCAGTTTTTGGCGGAGGATGGCTTTGCGGGTTTCGACGTCGGGTGCCTGGAGGTCGGCGCTGAGGCCCCATTTGAGGCGGCTGAGCAGGCGGGGCTCAAGGCCTTGGAGCTCGCCGGGGGCTTTGTCGGAGGTGATGATAATCTGGCAGTTGTGCTGATGGAGGTAGTTGAAGATGTGGAAGAAGGCTTCTTGTGTCTTCGGGCCTTTGCCCGACCAGAACTGTATGTCGTCGATGATGAGGACGTCGATGAGCTCGTAGAAGTGGATGAAGTCGTTGGTGTTGCCCGAACGGCCGGCTTCGGCGTATTGCTGCATGAACTGTTCGCTTGAGACGTAGAGGACGGTCTTGTCGGGGTGCAGTTCTTTGGTTTTTACGCCGATGGCGTTGGCGAGGTGAGTCTTGCCGAGGCCGACGTTGCTATGGAGCAGCAGCGGGTTGAAGCTGGTGATGCCGGGTTTTTCGGCCACGGCGTAGCCGGCCGAGCGTGCCAGGCGGTTGCAGTCGCCCTCGACGAAGTTCTCAAGTGTGAAGTTGGGCGAGAGCTGCGATACGACGCGCTGCTTGTTGAGTCCCGGGATGACAAAGGGGTTGGGGATCTCGCGCTGGTTGTCGCCGCCTGAACTGAGGGGCATGTCCATCAGCGGGTTGCGGGTCGACTGGCGGCTCTGCGAGGGGAGGGTGGTGACTATGGGCGAGGTGCGGATGCTCTGGTCCATGACCACGTTGTAGCGCAGCATGCCGGCGGGGCCGAGCTGCATGCGTATGACGCGTCGCAGGAGGTCTATATAATGTTCTTCAAGATATTCATAAAAAAACTGGCTCGGCACCTGCACGATGAGGGTGCTGCCGTCGAGCTGCAGGGGCACGATGGGTAGGAACCATGTGTCGAAGGCGCGACGGTTTTCGGGTCCGAGGGTGTCTTTAATCACGTCAAGGCATTCTGCCCACACTCGTTTGTAGTCTTCCGCTGTCATCTTTTTCGGTATGTGTCGTTCTGGTTACTATTTTCAATCACTTACGGGCGTTTTTTCCCGTTTGGTTCGTTTGCAAAGTTCACTCTTTTTTTGTGCACAGAAAGTGAAAAAAAAATTTGCACCTTTTTGTTTTTTTGTTTAAAGTTTTGCCCCTCTGTCCGCCGGGGTGAAAAATGCCCTTTTTTGTAAATGCCTGTTTTACAATTTTGATGTGCGGTTTTTAACATTTGACCGTCCCCTTTTAAGATACGAAATTTTTGCCAATGTTTGAAAAATTTTTGTTTGTTTTTCGGCTTGACGGCTTGTTTCGGTTGGTAAGTCGGCAGATGGTTGCAAATCTGTCTGTTGTGGGTTGAAAACTTTTTTAATGTGTTGAGAAATAGTATTCTGCGGCAAATTATTGAAAATCAAATGCCGTTTTTGGGGCCGACTTTTGTAAGTCGTTGTTTGAGTGAAAAATTGTGTGGATATTCACCTGAAACGGTTGAAAATTTTTTTTTGCCGCGGCACTTTTTTTGTTTTGAAAAATCGTTTTCCGGCGTGAGAGGTGTCCGGCAGGCTACCGGTAGCGCATATCAACGATACATCAACGATATATCAACGATATTTCAAC
>JAFVWV010000025.1 GCA_017501495.1 Bacteroidales bacterium
GGTGGCCAGGCGGAAGGACAGGTCGGATCGGCCATAGTAGGTTAGGGTGCGCATCAGCTGTTGGATGCCGACGACACCGGTGCTTACGTGTCCGTCGAAGTCGTTCATCGTTTTGTTAATGATGTTGGCAAACACCTTGTCCTCAAGCTCGCCGGGCACCATATCGAACCACAGCGGCAGGATGTTGGCGGTGACGGTGCCGTTAGCGTAGTTGCCCGTGAGGGTGTCAAGATATCGTGCGTTGTAGGCGGCGGTGACGCTGTCGTATTCCCACTGGAAGAAGTCGGCATCGTCGTCCTTGTCAAGCCAGATGGCAAACCCCCTCATAATAATGCACAGGTAGCAGTAGAAGGGCGTGGAGATGACGGCGGCCTCGGTGATGCGGCTGGGGTCTTTGGAGTGGATCATCTCGGGGCTCTCGGGCGGCATGCACCAGTCGCCATAACAGTCGCGCGTCATGATGCCGTCCTTGAGGTACCACAGCCTCATGTGCAACATCCACTTCTTCATGGCGTCGTAGTGTTTTCGCATCGGTTCAATGTCGCCGAAGCGGGTGTAGAGCATATCGGCCACGGTGATGAAGGCACCGGGCCAGGTCATGTTGTCGGTGTAGTTGCGCCAGTAGGCTGGGGCGACGTCGCTGAGCTGCCCATTGGGCCACTGGCAGTCCTCGAGGTCCTGCAGCCATTTGGCGTAGAGGCGATGGTTGTCGAAGAGGAAGCTCTCGCCGTAGCAGCCGGTGGTGCGGTCGCCGGTCCAGCCCATACGCTCGTCGCGCTGGGGGCAGTCGGTGGGCATCGAGCGGTAGTTGCCGCGGATGCCCCAGAAGGCGTTGCGGTGCACGGCGTTGATGACGTCGTTGTCGGTCTCGAAGGTGGATGTGGAGGCCATCTGGTCGTAGAGGACGAGGCCGGTGAAGTCGCTAAGGACGGGCTTGCTGCCTTCGGGCAGTCCGCTGATTTCGACGTAGCGGAAGCCGTGGTAAACAAATTGAAAATTAAGAATTGAAAATTGAGAATTGTCTGCCGCGATGTAGCGGTCGGTGCATTCGGCGGAGCGCAGGTTGTCGGTGTAGAGTGTGCTGTCGGCGGTGAGCAGTTCTGCATAACGGAGGGTTATGGTGTCCCCGTTTTTCAATTTAAAATTTTCAATTTTCAATTCAAGTGTACCTACCATATTCTGCCCCATATCGAGAATCCATTTGTCGCCCTTGCGGAAGATGGACTTGGGCTTGAGGCGCTCCATCACGCGGATGTTGGGGTTGGGCTGCGGCGTGAGCTCGTATTCCAGGCGCTGGGCTGCAATCTCGGCGCTGTCGGGGAAAGGCATAGAGGCGTCGTACTTGTCGTCGCGGCGTTTCCAGCGGGGGTTGAAACGGTCCTCGAGGTTCATATTCTGGCGGTCGTAGTCGACGACGGCGTCCTGCCATTGGCTGTCATCGTAGAGGGGCGAAGTCCAGTTGCCAAGGTCGAGACGGGCGTCGTAGGTCTCGCCGTCGAACTCGTTGGCCTTGCGGATAGGGCCGCGGTTGGTGATACGCCAGCCTTCGCCTGACACAATGGTGTCGGCGGTGCCGTCCTTATAAAAGACCTCCAGCTGCATCAGCAGCTGTGGACGGCCGTAATGGGCGGCGTGGTTGATGCCGCACCATTCCAGGTAGTTGGTGTCGTGGCGGGGGGTGGTGAAGCGGCCGGGGGCGAGGATGACGCCGACGGCATTGTCACCTTTCCACAGCATGTCGGTCACGTCGTAGGCGTTGAAGTAGACGCGGCGCGTGTAGTCGCTCAGGGCAGGCTTCAGCAGCTCGTCGGGAGCCACCTCCTGCCCATTGAAGAATGCTTGGTACTGACCGAGGCCGCTGATGTAGAGGCGGGCATGGTCGATGTTCTGTCGCAGATGGAACTCCTTGCGCAGATAGCGGGTGGCCACCACGGTATGGCCTTCTATCTTGTCGTCCTCGTAGTCGCGGCCAATCCAATGGGCGCGCCAGTCGCTGCGGTCGAGGAGGCTGAGCTCGAAGTATTGGATGGGGCTCTCCAATGTCTCCTCATGCCGGCGGGACGCCGGCGCATCCGGCTCTTTTTGCAGGCGGGACGCCTGCGTACCAAAGTCATAGGTGACGGTGGTGTAGACCCGCCACCAGCAGCGGTCGCGGCTCTTCAGGGGAGTGCCGGCGTAGGGGATGTAGAGCATCTGCGAGGTGTCGACGGTCTGCGAGTCCCACAGGTCGCCCTCGCCGCGGCGCGCCTTCTCCTCGCTGCTGGCCACGATGATGCGGTAGCTGGTCTGCATGACGTTGTCCACCTTTGCTTCGTAATTCCAACTGAAGCGGGGCGTGGCGGTGGCCAGGGGCATAGAGCCGTCCTGCATCTCGACGGTGAGGTTTGTGATCTCCACCTTGCTGCCGCAGGCGGCGAACAAAAGGGTAAGGAAGATGGGTATGAGGCGTTTCATAGGGCTATTGGTATAATGGAATTATGTACTCTCCTGGACCGACAGTGCGCTCGTAGCGGCTACCGGGGTACACAGTGGCGGTGGTACCAGTGGGAATTACGAGTTTAACGCTTTTCACTTTTAACTTTTCGCTGTTCACTTCCACCTTGATGTCGCCGTATGGTGTAGGCTTGGTGCAGCGAACCCAGTCGACACCCTCAACTGGTTGCGGGTCGACAAAGAAGTGCTTGTAGCCGGGCTGTTCGGGGTCGGGGCGGATGCCGGCGAGGGCCTGGTAGAACCAAGTGCCGATGCCGTTGTAGCAGTTGTGCACGCGGCTGCGGTCTTCCTTGCCCGGGCGGCCGCAATCCCACGACTCCCAGGTGGTGGGAAATTGAGAATTGAGAATTGAGAATTGAGAATTGGCTGCCGCACCCGAATAATTATCAATTTTCAATTCTCCATTCTCAATCATATACAGGTATCCGGGGTAGTCGGGCTGGCGCAGCAGGGTGGCCATCAGGTCGGCCTGCCTTTCGCGGATGCACCATTCGGTGAAGACGGGGGTACCCATCAGGCCGAAGGCTACGTGGTCGCGGTAGCGGCCGTGGATATCTTTGATTAATTGCGCCTTCACCGCGGCGGCGGTGGCGCTGTCAGGCGGCACGTCCATCAGCAGGGCGTAGGCCTGGTCTAACGGTGTGCCGTTGGCGTAAGTGTGGGTCTCGGGATGGTAGAAGTGGCGGTGGATGGCGTCAACGACCCGTTGCCGCCGGGCGGCAAAGCGCTCCGCATCACTCCAATGCCTTGTCATGCGGGCCATCTGCTCCATGTCGGCCAGACACTCGGCAACGAAGCAGCTGCTGGCGTGCGGCACGCTCTCGCCTCCCTTGTCGACACCTTCGGGGACGGCCCAGTCGCCGAGAAACCAGCTATGGTGTTCGTTGTCGGGCCAGGGTTGCAGGATATAGTCCACGCTGTGTTGTTCTATGTACTCCAGCCAGCGCTTCATGTCGTCATAGTGGCGGTAGATGAGCGTGCGGTCGCCGTAGTTGAGGTAGGTGCGCCACGGGGCTTTGACCACGAAGCCCTGCCAGTAGGGTCCACCGCCGGTGCGGAAGGCGGGGGCCACATAGGGCAGGTCGCCGGTGCTGTCCAGCGCGTCGTGCCAGGCTTGCATCCAGTTGGCATAGACGTCGCGCACGTCCCAGAGGGTCTGTAGCGTGTTGGTCGACGAGTTGCCGTCGCCGCCGTAGCCCATGCGCTCTATGTGCGGGCAGTCGACCATATATCCGCTGAAAGTGAGGCAGCTGAGGGTGTACTTCACCATGTCGTGGATGGCGTTCAGGCGCGGGTCGGAGCACTCGAAGGTAGCACCCTCCTTAGGGTCGACGGCAGAGATTTGCATGGCGCGGCAGCCCACAATATCGGCTCCTTTTACACGTACGTATTGGAACGAATGGGTGTGGAAACGATTGGTGAACAATTCTCGTCCGTATCCACGAGCAATGTAAACGTCAGTCTCAGTGAATGGCGGCACGGCCTCGTAGTGGTCGAGGTATTCGATGGTCACCTCTTGACTTGGATTCACTGGCTTTAACTCGGCCTGGAACCAACCTGTCACCACCCGATTGAATTTGATTAACCAAGTACTGTCTTCCCTGGTCAAATAATCGGGCTGCAACGAGTCAATGACGCGATTGCCTTTGAATTCCTGACGCGAAATGAGGATGTCCCTTGCATCATAGACCGAGGCGGGGCGCCAGTTGGGCTTTACCCTGGCGTCGAGTCTCTCACCACCGAAGTGCATGGGTTGCCAGTTGTCGGTGTAGCTGTAGCCGCTGGGCGATGCCTCCCAGGTGCTGTCGGTGGTGAGGATTGTGTATATCAGCCCGCATTCGCCGTCGCTCACCGTCTTTTCAACAAAAGCCTGTGCCACCGCCGGAGTGCCATAGATGCGTCCCCACCCTTGGCCCAGCCAAAGCAGCAGCTCGTTGTCGCCTTCGTGGATGTAAGGTGTGATGTCGTAGCTGACCCACAGCGCCCGCTTGTCGAGCTGCGACACGGCGGGTTGCATTACATAATCTCCAACCTTAGTATCATTGACATACACCTCATGGTAGCCAAGCGAGGCAACGGATACCTGGAAACTGACGGTCTGGAAGTCAGAATGGCGCAGTTCGCCGTGGTCGATATGGAACGTGGTGCGCAGCATGGGTGTCTCGGCCCAGCCGCCGTCGGTGCGGCAACCGATGAATTGTTGGGCGTGGAGCA
>JAFVWV010000026.1 GCA_017501495.1 Bacteroidales bacterium
CCGGCCCCTCGCCCCCACCCTGCCGCTCCCACCCCGCCAGGGAGCCTACCGGTTCGGCCGTTGTACAGTACTTGTACAGTATTTGTACAGTACTTGTACGCTTTATAAACGTACAAGTACTGTACAAGTAGCGTACATATAGCGTACAACGAGGCTTGAGGTGCCTTTTGCGATTGCAACAAGGTGCTATCTTTCAGGTATTTGTAAAATAGGGGGTCGTTTTTCGGCACTTATTTGCAAAAGGTGTGTTTTTTTTTGTATTTTTGCATTCGCGAATTTAAGAATACTCAATATGAAAAAACCGATTCAAATCATTTACGCTGCGGCGGTTATGGCCTTGATGGCCTCCTGCGGCGACAACACGAAATGCACCGTCGAGGGCCTCGTTGGCGACAACAGCATGGACGGCAAGTATGTCTACCTCTTCGACCAGGCCGACCGCTCCACTGTCAAGGACAGCGCCATGGTGCGCGACGGGCGCTACAGCTTCGAGTTCGAGGTGGCCGAACCATGGGCAGCGATGCTGGCCAGCCGCGAAGGCTATGCGATGCAGTTCGTGGCCGAACCCGGCCGCGTGAGCGTCGGCGCCGACAGCGTTGGCGGCACCGCCCTCAACGACCGCCTCATGGACTACCTCCGCGCCTATAGCGCCGACGACCTTGAGCCCGAGCTGCAGACCTACCTCCAGGCCTACTACACCGCCAAGGACGCCGCCGTGCGCGCCGACGCCGAGCGCCGCTACGACAGCATCGAAGCCATCGCCCTCGACCGCGTGGTCGAAGCCTCGCGCAGCCTCTACGCCGAACACCCGTCAGACATTCTCGGTGCCATGGCCCTTGCCAATATGGCCGAGATTGACCGTCTGGGCTTCGCCGAGCTCGACAGCCTGATGCAGCATGGCTCGCCCATCGTCAGCGGCTACGCGCCCCTGCAGAAAAAACTCGAGCAGCTGCGCGCCATCGAAGCCACCTCGGCCGGCCACCGCTACACCGACATCCAGGGTGTGGACGGCCGCCTGAGCGACCTCATCGACGGCCGCGTGGCCCTCGTCGACTTCTACGCCAGCTGGTGCGGCCCCTGCCGCGCCGAGATACGCGACAACCTCGTCCCCCTTTGGGCCAAATACCAGAAGAAAGGTCTCGTCATCGTGGGACTCAACGTGTGGGAACGCGGCACCGCCGAACAGCGCGAGGCTGCCCACCAGAAGGTGATGGCCGACCTCGGCATCACCTATCCACAGCTGGTCGACAGCACCCGCACCGCCACCGACACCTACGGCGTGAACGGCATACCGCAGATTATGCTCATCGGCGCCGACGGCACCATCCTGGCCCGCGACCTGCGCGGCGCCGCCATCGAAGAAGCCGTTGTCAAGGCGCTGGGGAAATAAGGTTTAAGGTTTAAGGTTTAAAGTTTAAGGTTTAAAGTTTAAGGTTTAAAGTTTAAGGTTTAAGGTTTAAAGTTTAAACATAGCGTTGTAGGGGCATACCTCGTGTATGCCCGCCAGCACAAGGATAACAGACAGGCAATGGACGTCGCCGCACATCGGAGCACAACGAGCCGCGCCCCACGGGCATGGCTGGCCTGCCTGCTGCTCATCGCCGCAGGCGCATGGACCGGCGTCGGCGCACAGACCGCCGACAGCGGACTGCTGGTGCTCCATGCCGACGGAGCCCTGTTCTTCAACAACAACGAATACACGGGCTCGCACGTCAGCGGCTACACTCTGCCGGGCTTTGTGTTGAGGCCAATGGTCGAGTGGCGGCTCGCGCCGCGGTTCAGACTGCAGGGCGGAGCCAGCTGGCTCCACTACTGGGGCAACGACGGCTTCCCCAAGCGCCGCCACAGCGAGGTGATGCCTGCCGCCGGCGACACCACCTACAGCTACCACATAGCCCCATGGCTGCAGGCACGGGCCGACGTGACGCCGTGGCTGAGCGTCGTCCTCGGCTCGCTGGTCAACCCCGACGGACACCGCCTGCCCATGCCGCTCTACGAGCAAGAGCGCCTCTATGCCGTCGACCCGGAAGCCGGCGTGCAGCTGCTTGTAAACCACCGCTATGTGCAGGTCGACGCATGGGTCGACTGGATAGACTTCATCTGGGTCGAAAGCCGGCGGCAGGAGAGCTTCAACGCCGGACTTACGCTGTTGCCCACCCTGCCCTTTGGCGGCGGACGATGGGAGGCCTCGGTGCCCGTCTACGCCATCGTCCACCACGACGGCGGCGAACGGCTGGCCGACAGCTCGGCCACGCACAAGAGCCGCTACAACCTCGCGGCAGGCCTCAGCCTCGGATGCAGCATCGACAGCCTGCGCCTGAAAGCCGAAGCCCTCGCCCTGCGCTATTCGCGCACCGGGCCGACGCCACAACCGCTGGTCTACGACGAGTGGGGATGCCTGCGCTCGGCCCCCGGCGAGCCCAAAGAAGGCTGGGGAGCCTTCGCCTCGCTCAAAGCCGCCTACCGCAACGCCTCGGCCGACATATCTTACTGGACCAGCGAGCGCTTCGTGCCGCTGCTCGGCAACTACCATTTCTCCAACACATCGATGACGATAGACGACCTGACGTTCGACCGCATAGGCGTCATAGCCCTGCGTGCGCAATACATCTGGCACTTCGGGCCCTGCGCCATGGCCGTGCGCGGCGCCTACTATCATTACATGCCCACCACCGGCGACCGCAAAGACTACTGGAAGTGCTCCTTCCCGGCCGAAGACATGTTCTCGTTCGGCATCTTCATGTGGTTCCGCCCAACGGTAACCCTCATCAAATGAACGGACTCTTCAAGCTATACACACCTCATGGCCCCGTGGCGGCCATCGAACGGCCGACAGCAGTCACCGTCGGCGTCTTCGACGGCGTGCATCGCGGCCACCGTGCCCTCATCCAAAAACTTTCAACTTTCAACCTTCAGCTTTCAACTTTAGTAGTCACCCTCACGGCGCACCCCTCGTTCGTCCTCGGACGCCGGCAGAGCGAATACTGGCTCGACGACCCGGAGGAGCACCTGCAGATGCTCTTCGACGCCGGAGCCGACTACGTGGCCGAGATGCCGTTCGCACGCGACGTGGCGCAGCTTTCGGCCTGTCAGCTGGCACGCATGATGCACGAGTGTTTAGGCATGCAGGCCCTGCTGCTGGGCTACGACGGCCGCTTCGGGAGCAAGCAAAACGACGACTTCGGGCAGCTGCCGCAGCTGGCAGCCGAGCTGAGGTTCGACCTGCTGCATGGCGAGCCGTTCCTCGTCGAAGGCATGCCCATCAGCAGCTCGCGCATCCGCGAAACGCTGCTGCAAGGCGCCGTCGGCCAGACCGCCGACCTCATGGGCCGCCCCTACAGCGTGCACGGCCGCGTGATGCACGGCCGCGGCGTGGGCCGCACACTCGGATTCCCCACAGCCAACATCGACCTCTCGCAAACCCGCAAGATGCTCCCTAAGGAGGGCGTCTACGCCGTAAGGCTCTCCACTCCCCACTCTCCGCTCTCCACTCTTGTCGGCATGGCCAACCTCGGCGCAGCCCCCACCTTCGGCATCGACAAGCCGACCCTCGAGGTGCACCTGCTCGACTTCGACGGCGACCTCTACGGGCAAACGGTCGACGTGCAGTTCCTGCACCGCCTGCGCGACATACACCGGTTCGACAGCGCCGAAGAGCTGCAAGCGCAACTCGGCCACGACATAGAACAGACACGACAATGGACCTGACAATAACACTCTACCAACACGATATCATCTGGGCAGCACCCGATGAGAACCGCCACCGCGTGGCGGAGGCTTTGGCTGCCGTTCCAGCGGAGACCGACATCATCGTCGTGCCCGAGACCTTCACCACCGGCTTCGGCGACCACATGGCCTCGCTGGCCGAAGCCCCCGACGGCCCCACCCTGCACTGGGCACAGGAGATGGCCTCGAAACACAACGTGCTCTTTGTCGGCACCTGGATTGTGCGCGAAGGCGACCGCTGCTTTAATCGCTTGCATTGGGTCATGCCCGACGGCACATTTGGCACCTACGACAAAGCCCATACCTTCCGCCCCAGCGGCGAGCATGACATCATCAGCCGCGGCAGCTGCCGCACAGTCTTCGAATACAAAGGGTGGCGCATCAAGCCCGCCGTCTGCTACGACCTACGCTTCCCCAAGTGGCTCCGCAACGACGGCATGGCCTACGACCTGCTGCTTGTCTGCGCCAACTGGCCCGCCAGCCGCCGCGAAGCCTGGGCAACACTGCTCAAGGCCCGCGCCATCGAAAACCTATGCTATGTGGCTGGATGCAACCGCACCGGCATCGACGGCGTCGACGGCGAATACAGCGGCGACAGCGCCATCATCGACTACAAAGGCTTCAGCATGCCCGTCAGCGGTGCCGACGGGTCCCTCTGCCTCACCGCCACCCTCGACAAAGAAAAACTCGCCACTTTCCGCAAACGATGGCCCCTCTACCTTGACTTTGACTAATACATTTGTCTTAACTTCTTACCTTCTTAACTTCTTAACTTCTCAATGAACATAGAACAGAAACTCGGCTTCGACCGCATCCGCCAGATGGTGGCGGAGCACACCACCAACGCTCTGGCCCGCCAGATGGTCGACGCCATGGACTTCTCCACCGACTACGACACCCTGCTACACGAACTGCAGCTCACCGAGGAGATGCGCCAGATTGTCCTCATGGAAAGCGAGTTTCCCCAGCAGGACTTCATCGACCTCACCCCCATCCTCACCCACCTGCGCGTGGGCAACACCTTTATCCCCCTCGAGGCCCTCTTCGACCTCAAGCTCTCCCTGCGCACCATCCGCGAATGCTACTATTTCCTCACCGCCGAGGAGCACATCCAATACGAGGCGCTGCGCAACGTAGCTGTCGAGGTGGAGCTGGGCTACGGCGGCAAAGCCTCGCAGCTCAACGTCATCAACTCGCGCCTGGGCCAACTCATCGACGACCACGGCGAACTGTACGACAACGCCTCCCACGCACTGGCCGAGATACGGCGCACCAAAGCCCGCAAAGCCGCCGAGGTCGACGCCCAAGTCAACAGCGCACTGGCCCGCGCCAAGCGCGAAGGCTGGGCCCCCGAAGGCGCAGAGGTGACCATCCGCGACGGCCGCCCCGTCATTCCCCTCCTCACCACCCACCGCCGCAAGATGCGCGGCCTCATACAGGACGAGAGCGCCAGCCGTCAGACAGCCTTCGTAGAGCCGAGCGAGGTGGTGGAGCTGGGCAACGACCTGCGCGAATTGGACTTCGACGAACGCCACGAGATACAGCGCATACTGCTCGCCTTCAGCGACCGCCTGCGCCCCCTGCTGCCGCAGCTCGAGGAGGCATACCTCTTTCTGGCCCGCATCGACTTCCTCCGCGCCAAAGCACGCGTGGCGGTGGAACTCGACGCCTCGGTGCCTACACTGCACCCCGAGCCACGTATCGAATGGCTCGATGCCCGACACCCGCTCCTATATCTGCAGAAAAAGGACGGAGTGATACCTTTCAGCCTGCAGCTAAATACGCAATCCTCCCGCATCCTGATTATCTCCGGCCCCAACGCGGGCGGCAAGTCGGTGCTGCTCAAAGCAGTGGGCCTGATACAATACATGCTGCAATGCGGCATGCCCGTGCCGCTGAGGCCCACGTCGGAATGCGGCATGTTCGGCTCGGTATTCATCGACATCGGCGACCAGCAGTCGATAGACAACGACCTCTCGACCTACACCTCGCACCTGCAGAACATGAAGACCCTGCTGGCCAACGCCAAAGAGGACACCCTCTTCCTGCTTGACGAGCTGGGCGGCGGCACCGAGCCGCGCTCCGGCTGCGCCATAGCCGAAGCCGTACTCGAAGAACTGTACGGCAAAGGAGCCTTCGGCGTGGTGACCACCCACTTCGCCGACCTCAAGCTCTTGGCCGACAACATGCCCGGCGTCGTCAACGGTGCCATGCTCTTCGACACCGAACACATGCGTCCCCTCTACCGTCTCAACGTAGGCCACCCGGGAAGCAGCTTCGCCTTCGAGATTGCCGAGAGCATCGGTTTCCCAAAAGACATCCTCGACCGTGCAGGCGAGAAAGTGGGCCGCGAACAGCTCAACTTCGAACATCAGCTGCAACAGCTGGAGCTGGACAAGAAAGAAATCGAAAAGAAGAAGGAGGAGCTGCGCGTGGCCGACGAGTTCCTGAATGAGGTGACGCAGAAATACCAGCGTCTCAACGACCGCCTCGAAGGACGCCGACACGAGATTGTGAGCGCCGCACGCAAAGAAGCCCAACAGATACTGGAAGGCGCCAACCGCACGGTGGAGCGCACCATCAGCGACATCAAGAGCGCCCACGCCGAGAAAGAGGCCACGCGCAAGGCACGAGAGAGCCTGGCTCAGGCCACAGAACAAATAGACAGCGACATACGCGAAGCCGAGAAGAAACAGGAGCAACGCCGCCGTAAGGCCGACAACAGTCCACAGACAGAGAGCACAGCGGTGCCGATAACCGTAGGCGGCATAGTGCGCATCGACGGACAGGATACCTACGGCCAGGTGATGGAAATCAAAGGCTCGAAAGCAGTTGTGGAGAGCAACAGCATACGCATGACCATACCGCTGAGCCGCCTGCAGGGCACCGCCAAGCAGAAGATACCCGGCACCAAGACTGCAGGCGGCGCGCGCTTCGCCTCAATCTACGACGACATGAACGAGAAGCGCGCCCACTTCAACCCCACCCTCGACCTGCGCGGCCACCGCGCCGAAGAGGCCATCGACATGCTGCACAAATTCATCGACGAAGCCATGCTCCTCTCCGAGAAGGAGGTGCGCATCCTCCACGGCAAAGGCTACGGCATACTGATGCAGGTGATAAACCAGGAGCTGCACTCCATGCACGAAGTCCGCACCTACCGCCCCGAAAAGCTGGAACTGGGCGGCGCCGGCGTCACCGTCGTGCAACTGCGGTAACCCACCTACCTGCACCGCACCGCCTCCATAGGACTGAAGTTGCGCCAGCGATTGTATTCGCCGGGGCAGTAGAGGCATGCGCTGCGCAAGACTTTATCGCGAAGGTCGAGGTAGCGCCAAGCGGAGGGAACGAACTGCTGACGGTCGGGCCAGACAACCTGCGGCTCCTGGCGCAGGCAATAGTCGTCGCGGTAGCGCATCCATTCAAGCAAATGGTGCTCCATCGTGGAGTAGTAATCAACGAATCGTTTCGCATAGTAATCTGCATACGGGCCTACATAAAAGAGCATAGCAGCATTCGAAGGCTCGCCGTGCCACAACGGCTTGCCCATCAGCGAGCAACAAACATCGGGGTCGCCGCAGTCGTCGCGCATGAAACGTGCGTCGGCATAGGAGGCCACGTGGAACGGCAGCGTGTCCGACCCGTTGCCGGAGGACCACACAGCCTGCACCAGGCCCATCAACTGGAGCCACCCGGCGTTGCCCGTACGGCGGCTGCAGGCGGAGAGCGTATAGGTGGTGTCGCCACGCTGGCCGGCACCGTAGTAGAGGCAACGGTAGTGGTCGACGGTCAGCGACGTGTCGCCGCGCTCAAAGCGGCGGACGAGACTCCTATAGCGGTACTCGCCGAACCAGCGGCGCGTCTCCTTGTCGATGCGTTCGTAGTTGGGCGGCACGGGCGTGGGGTTCTCCTGCGCCTGCAACGCGGTAGCAACCAGCACCAACAATACCCAAAAAACATATCGTTTCATATCCTAATTCCTAATGTCATACTGTCTTGAGAGGTCGAACGTCATATTGTGGTAGAGCTCGTCCCAGTACCAGTCCAGCCGCGTGCGCCCCACGTCGGCACTCGCGGTCCACGACAAGAACTCGCCCTGCCACATCGACAGGAACTTCATCTGCACCACGCCCCGGCGCCGCAACGGAAGGGCAAGCACCGTATCGTTGTCATCGAACTCCAGCCGCTTAACCTCCAGCACCTTGCCATTCTCCTCCACCTGGCACATCACCGTCACCCCACGGTAGCAGCTGCCCACCTTCACCCGCAGCGTGTCGCCCACGGCCAGGTGCCGCCCGCCGACGATGTCGGCATAGAAAGCGCCGCTGCCAAGGCGATAGCCAGGAGTGTGATAGTGGTAAAAGAACCTATCGACAGAATCCACATCTCCCTCCGGCAGAGGCATCTGCAGGGCGATACGATACGAGCCCGGCGCCAGCTTGGACAGGTCGACGCTTGCCGTGTCGCCCAGCGACATCGCGATGTCGTAGGAGTTCGCGAGGGTAAACGAGGGCAGCGCGGACAGCGAATGGCGGTTCATGGTATCCATCAGCAGGTACGGGAACCGCCGGGCGAACTCGGCACTGTCTATCGAATGGTGGATACCCTTCGCCCATATCGGCGTGGAAATGAAGGTGCTCATGCGCCAGGGCTGCGGGTCGGCAATGCGCATCACGTCGACATGCACCGTCGTCCGGAACGGCTCGTTGCCATGACTTGCCACCGTGAAGCGGAAGCGGTTATCCTCCGATGGAACAGTCTGTATTTCGCGTGAGTTAGGGTAATAATACGTAGCATTGTCGGCAGTATCGGGTCGTCCGACAAAAACCGTATCGTCTTGGTTCAAAATCATGTGAAAATAATTCCCCTTGGGCATCAACGCCACTGCCTCTCCAATGCCCAAGTCGTTGGGCTTGAAGCGCACCGAGGCCACCTTCCGGCCATCCTCGTCCACCAGCCGGCCCTCGGGCGAGAGGCCCCGGCCAACTATGCGCAGCGTGTCGCCGTAGAACTGATAGCGCCCGAAGGCATCCCCTTGGTAGATAATGCCCATGACCTGCGTGCCCGATTCAACAACATATTCCTTCCACGGCACCAGGCCCTCGAGCCGGTAGGCCCCCGTCGAGTCCGTCCTCACCGTCCTCACCCACGTACTGTCCTCGTAGTCTGTCACCTTCACCTCGACGCCCGGGATGGGTTTGCCGCTGACAGCATCGAGCATAAAACCCTCGTTGCCAATCTGGAAGAAATTCTCGTCGCAATTGAACACCATCACCGTGTCGGACCTGACAACCACAATCTCATCCAGCCAAGGGCCGCCCTTCTTCAGCGAGGCCCGCAGAAGGTAGCGCCCCGGCGCCGCAGGCGGCAGATAGAGGCACTCCGTACCCTTGCCGCCGGCAATCTTCCACTCCACGGGCTCACCCTTGCCGTCCTCGCGCTCCATGCGTATCCACAGCGGATCCTCCATATTGTGAGCAACGCCCATCAGCGTCCACATGCTGGCTGGATTGGCCCCCTGGCGCGGACAGAAACGTACCTCCCTGCGCTGTCCTTCAGAAGTGCAAGACACTAACAACAAGAACATTAAAATAAAAGAATACCTCATTTTACCGTATTTTTTATGATTGCAAATATACATTTTTTCCCCCTATTGGACGAGGATTGTTATTTTTTTTGTAATTTTGCAGCATGATTGGAAACGAACTGAAACCGCGTATCGGCCTGTTTGGCAGGAGAAATGTGGGCAAGAGCTCCATGGTCAACTACCTGACTGGCCAGCATATAGCCATCGTCAGCGACACTGCCGGAACGACCACTGACCCCGTGCGCAAGAGCATGGAAATCGGCGGCATAGGCCCTGTGGTGCTCGTCGACACCGCTGGCATCGACGACGAAGGAACCCTCGGAGCCCAGCGCGTGGAGAAAAGCATGGCGGCATTGGCCGAAGTAGACCTTGCTCTGCTGCTCTTCACGGAGTGGGGCGAGCCTGAGGAGAAGGTGGTGCGCTGGTGCACAGAACACGGCACGCCGCTGCTGAAGATCAGAAGCAAGGCGGATATTCCGGATAATCCGGAATGTCCGGAGAAACCGGATTTCCTGCTGACGACTACAGACCCGTCGCTGCGCGAGGGCCTCATCGAGGCTATCCGCAAGGCGATGCCAGAAAGCGCCTACCGCAATGGGAGCATGCTGGGCGACATTGTGAGGGAAGGCGACTCGGTAATACTGGTGACGCCCATAGACTCGTCGGCCCCCGAAGGACGCATGATACTGCCACAGGTGCAGGTGCTGCGCGACGTGATGGACCTACACGCAATGGCATTTTTCTGCCAACCACAAGAACTGGCACAGACACTTGCCATGCTCAAAATGCCGCCACGGCTGGTGGTGACCGACAGCCAAGCCTTCAAAGAAGTGGCAGCCACGGTGCCTGAGGAAATACCGCTGACAAGCTTCAGCGTAGTGCTTGCGCGACAAAAAGGACTCTTCGACAAATACCTGCTCGGTACACAGACCATCGGAACCTTAAAGGATGGCGACCGCGTGCTGCTGCTCGAAAGCTGCACCCACAACGTCACATGTGAGGACATAGGCCGTGTGAAACTGCCAGCCGCATTGCGTAAGAAGACAGAAAAGTGTATTGAGTGCGAAGTGATTGGCGGACAATCGCCATTGCCTACCGACCTGTCGAAGTATGCGCTCGTGATACAATGCGGAGGCTGCGTCATCACGAAGCAGCAGGTGCGGGCGCGCCTGCTGCCAGCCCTCGAAGCCGGCGTGCCGGTGAGCAACTACGGCCTGGCACTGGCCTGGTGCACAGGCATCTTCGAACGTGCAACAAAAATATTCAGATAATGATAGACCCCTTCAAGAAACCCAATCTGAGCATAATCGTGGCTATGGCACAGAACCGTGCCATAGGCAAAGACAACGACCTGCTATGGCACCTCGGCAGCGACTTGAAACACTTCAAGCAACTCACCACCGGACACCCCGTGGTCATGGGGCGTCGCACGTGGGAAAGCCTGCCCAAGCGTCCGCTTCCAGGCCGTCGCAACATTGTGATGACAGAAAATCACGACTACGAAGCCCCCGGAGCCGAGGTAGTGCATGGCGTGGCTGGTCTCTTCAAAGCACTCAAAGGCTGCGATGACGAGGTCTTCGTCATGGGCGGTGCTTCAATATACGAATTGCTACTACCCTACACCAAACGGCTGTACATCACGCGCGTATACCGCGACTACGAGGCCGACGTATACTTTCCCATCATAGACATGTCGGAGTTCACGCTGGTGAAATTCGGCGAACCCATGTACGACGAAGAGAGCGGCTTGGACTACGCCTACGAGGAATACGACAGGAAATTAATGCGATAACGCGTTAGTACGTAAATAATAGATAATGAACGTTACGATAATCAATATCGGCGACGAATTGCTGATTGGGCAGGTCGTCAACACGAATGCCTCGACGATGGCACGTATGCTCACCGAGGCGGGAATGGAAGTGGGGAAAACAGTCGTCGTGGGAGATAGCCGAGACGACATCTGGCAGGCGGTAGATGCCGCCATGCACTCGTCGGACACCGTGCTGGTGACAGGCGGACTGGGACCGACGAAGGACGACATAACGAAGAAACTGCTGTGCGAATACTTCGGCTCCGAACTGGTGGAGAGCGAGGTGGCGCTGGAGAATGTGAAACGCCTCTTCGCTGTGCGCGGCTTCGAGCTGACACCCGTCAACCGCGCCCAGGCCCTGGTGCCTAAATGCTGCGAAGTGCTGAACAACGATGTGGGTACGGCGCCGTGCATGTGGTTTGAACGAGAAGGCAAAGTGCTGGTGTCGCTGCCCGGCGTGCCGCACGAGATGGAGTGGCTCATGGCGAACCGCGTGATTCCCAAGCTGCAGGAGACCTTTAGCATGGAGACCATCATCAACAAGAACATACTGACGCAGGGCATTGGCGAATCGTTCCTCTCCGACCTCATCGAACCCTGGGAACTCGCCCTGCCCGAATGCATACGCTTGGCCTACCTGCCCGTCGCGGGCATGACCAAGCTGCGCCTGACCGCCCGTGGGACGCAGGCTGCCAGCCTGCAAAAGGCCATCGACAGCGCGGTAGAAGACCTCTACAAGATTGCCGGCCAATACATCGTGGGCGAAGACTGCGAGACCCTCGCCGAGCTGGTGCACAAGACCCTCACGGAGCGCGGCCTGACCCTGGCCACCGCCGAGAGCTGCACCGGCGGCACCATAGCCAGCCAGCTGACGGCGCAGGCCGGCGCCTCGGCCTACTTCCGCGGCGGCGTGGTGGCCTACAGCAACGAGGTGAAGGTGTGCGCCCTCGGCGTGCAACACAGCACGCTGGTGGCCCATGGCGCCGTGAGCGAGGAGACGGCGAGGGAGATGGCCGAAGGGGTGCGCAACCGCCTCGGCGCCGACCTGGCCATCGCCACCACCGGCATTGCCGGCCCTGACGGCGGCACCCCGGAGAAGCCCGTAGGCACGGTATGGATTGCCGTGGCCGACGCCACACACACGGAGGCCCAGCTGCTCTCCTTCCCCGGCCGCCGACGCCAGCAGAACATCGACCGCACGGTAAACCAAGCCTTCTCAATGCTAATACACATGATATGCCAAAAGCACTGATCACCATACTGTTGCTCATCGTAAGCAACATCTTCATGACCTTCGCCTGGTACGGCAACCTAAAGCTCACCGAGATGAAGATCAACACCAGCTGGCCGCTGATACTCATCATCCTCACCTCCTGGGGGGTGGCCTTCTTCGAGTACTCGTTCATGATACCGGCCAACCGCATCGGCAGCCAGATCAACGGGGGTCCCTTCTCTTTGATGCAGCTGAAGATACTGGCCGAGTGCATCTCGCTGACGGTCTTCACCATCATCGTGGCCACCGTCTTCAAAAGCGAGCCTATCCGCTGGAACCACCTCGTCAGCTTTGTCTTCATACTGCTGGCGGTGGTCTTCGCGTTCTGGAAAACAAAATAAGATGCACGACCTAAAGGCCGCGCCACACAACAAACAATATGAAACGCATAGCCTACTACCTTCTGCTGCCACTGCTGCTGGCGGCCTGTAGTTCAAAGCTCGACATGGTTGAACTGACCGACTGGCAGTTTGAATACAACGGCAAGATGTACCCCGCCACGGTGCCGGGATTCATCCATACTGACCTGATGGCCAACAGCCTCATCCCCGACCCCTACTACGGCACCAACGAGGACAGTGTACAGTGGGTGAGCGACAGCGTGTGGCACTACAGCACCACCATCCGGAAGAGCGACCTGCCCAAGGGCGACACCCTTTGGCTGGTGTTCGAAGGCCTTGCAGGGCAGGCCAACCTTATCATAAACGGCGAACTCATCGACGCGCCAGACAACATGTTCTGCCAACACGCATATCCCATTACCGACTTCCTGACGGGATTGGACGACAGCATTCTGTCAATAGGACTCTCCTTTTGGCCGACCTCCAATGCACTCTACTCCACGCTCGACCCCGAGACATGCGAAATGCTGCCGAGTGACTCCGCCAAAGAAGCCTATTATGGCATCACGCTGCCCGAGCGGCGAGCCTTCACGCGCATAGCGCCCTACCAGCAGGGCTGGGACTGGGGGCCGCGGCTGGCCACCTGCGGCATTTGGAAGCCCGCCTACATCACCAACCGGCGCCCCGGTTCCGTATGTTGCAACAATGTTGCAACACACAGGACCAAGGTGGAGCTGAAGCAGGAGCGGGACAGCATCGGGCAAAGCTTCACCTTCTACCGTGACGGCAAACCCATCTTCATCAAGGGCGCCAACTGGATACCGGTGCACTCGTTCCCCATACTGGACAGCGCCAACAGGGCCCGCTACCGCCACCTGCTCTGCTCGGCCAAGGAGGCGGGGTTCAACATGATACGCATCTGGGGCGGCGGCATCTACGAGCACGACTACTTCTACGACCTCTGCGACTCGCTGGGCCTCATGGTCTGGCAGGACTTCGTCTTCGCCGGCACCCCCTACCCCGACAACGAGGAGATGCTGAACAGTATCGACCGCGAGGCGCGGCAGCAGGTGGCCCGCCTGGCCAAGCACCCCTGCATCGTCCTTTGGTGCGGCAACAACGAAGTGAAGAACGGCTGGGAAGACTGGGACTGGCAGGGCCAGTTCAATTGGACGCCCGAACAGCGCACCCGCTTAGAGAAGGCCATGGACACCATCTTCGGCTATTCAAGCACGACGAGCAACACAAGCTCCACCAGTATCCTGGCG
>JAFVWV010000027.1 GCA_017501495.1 Bacteroidales bacterium
ACAGACATGGATACATCACTGCTCGACCGAGCCGTAATCTTCGCCGTCCGCGCCCATGCCGGCGGCGCCCGCAAAGGAAAGAACCTGCCCTATATAGTGCATCCGCTTGAGGCCGTGGCCATCGTAGCCACCATCAGCGACGACCAAGAGCTGCTGGCAGCGGCAGCGCTGCACGATGTGGTGGAGGACACCGACACCAGCACCGAACAACTGCGGGCCGAATTCGGCGACCGCGTAGCTTCCCTTGTCAGCGCCGACACCAACCCGCCACGCGTGGCCGGCGACACCTGGCGCAGCCGCAAGCAGGCCGCCCTCGACCGCCTGGCGGCATCGAGCCGCGACGCCAAGACCGTGGCCATGGGCGACAAACTGTCGAACCTGCGCGCCATAACCAACGACCGCCAAGCCGTGGGCGAGCTGCTGTGGCAGCGCTTCAAAGCCCCTGGTGGCCGCGAAGACATAGAATGGTACTACCGCGGTCTGGCCGCCTCGTTGGCCGACCTCGCCGGCACCCCACCCTACGAGGAATTCACAACCTTGCTCGACCGAGCTTTCAAATAAAACAAATATGAAATCCAACGGAAAAGACATCTGCAAAGAGTTGAAGGCCATACGCCGCCGCGTGGCCGACGAGAACCAGATTCCTCTGGAACAAACCGAGTGCACCTATGACGGTCCGTGCAACGGCACCTGTCCGCGCTGCGAGGCCGAGGTGCGCTACCTCGAGGCCGAGCTGCACCGCCGCATGACCCTCGGCAAGGCCGCCGCTGTGGCCGGTGTGGCCTTGGGCCTGACGGCGTTCGCCAGCTGCACCAAAACCGAGGGCAAGGTGGAACTGCCCGAACAGGTGGACACCACCAGCGGCGCAACCCATAGCGATACCAATCAATCAACAGTACAATACCAATGAAAAAAAGCATTATTATGATTATTATGATGGCAGCCGCCGCGATGCTGATGGCCGCCTGCTGCAACAAACAAGAATCCGCCCCGGCCACCAACACAGCCGACGTAGTGATGCAGAACATCCTGAACCGCAAGAGCGTACGCTCCTATAACGGCGAAGCCATCCCCGACTCGGTGATGGAAAACCTGCTGCGTGCCGCACAGGCCGCCCCGAGCGCCGTCGACCGTCGCCCCTGGCAGATGGTGGTCATGACCGACAAGAGCCAATACGAAACCGTCTTCGAGGGCAACTTCAACATGAAGAAATTCATGGAGAGCGGCGCTGTCATTATCCTCTGCGCCGACACTACCTTCACCGCCCCCACGCGCGACAACCCCGACGGACCCGCCGTAGTGCAGGTCAACCAGATGTGGCGCGACGACCTGGGCGCCGTCACCGAGAACCTGCTGCTGGCCGCCGAAGCCTATGGTCTCGGTGCCTGCTGGACAGCCTGCTATCCCTATCCCGACCGCATGGACCCGATAAAGAAAGCCCTGCAGCTGCCCCCGACCGTGGTACCCTACGCCGTGGTGCCCGTCGGCTGCCACGATGGCACTACACAGCCCAAAGACAAGTGGGACCCCAGCCGCGTGCACTACAACCGCTGGTAGAGAGCCAACCCTCAACACGAAGTGGAGGCGGCGCCCGGATGGGCGCCGCCTCCGCTTTTGTTATATCCAGTGCCTTCGGGTGGCAAAGAAACGGACACCGACAGGCCGTAGTACAAGCCCCCCGAGGGCTGTGTTTAACATTTTTTTAGCCCAGTTTCAGAAAAAAAGCGTATCTTTGCAGTTTATTAAACCACCTGCATCAAGACACTAACAAGATGAAATATATAGTAAAAATCATTACTACTCTGACACTTATAGCCATGCCTGCAGTAGTGGCGGCCCAGAGCGACGAGCCCCCGCGCAAGTCCGAGGTCAAGGTGAACAACCTCGATGTTATATACGAAGAAGAAGAATTCAAGGGCGTGGTTATCGACCGAAAAGAAGAAAAAGAAACCGAGAGTTATCTCTATCAGGTACCGTTCATCGTCAGCCCCGACAACGACAGCGACGATGACGATGACGACATGCCCGAAAGCTACACACTCAACGACGATGGCGCCGAAAGCGAAGACGAGATACTGCTCGAGGGATTCGACACAGCCGTGATACACCTCCCCAAGTTGGATCCATCGACCATCACCGAACCCATACTGTTGCAGCTCTCGCGCTTCACCTATCCCACCCCCGTCACCTCACGGCCGTCGAGCCATTTCGGTCCGCGCCGCCGCCGCTTCCACTATGGCCTCGACCTGGCGCAGCCTACCGGCGAGCCCATCTATGCAGCCTTCGACGGCGTGGTGCGCATCTCGAAATTCAACCGCAGTTACGGCAACCTTGTCATCATACACCACGCCAACGGCCTTGAGACCTACTACGCCCACATGTCGAAACGCCATGTCACCGTCGGGCAACAGGTGAAAAGCGGCGATGTCATAGGCCTTTGCGGCAATACAGGGCGCAGTTTCGGAAGCCATCTGCACTTCGAAATACGCTATATGGGCAACGCCATCAATCCCGAGAACGTAATCAGCACCGCCACGCACAACCTCATAGAGCCCACGCTTACACTCACCAGCAGTTCATTCCGCAAAATAGCCAAAGGCGTCAAAGGCAGCAAAGGCAGCAGCGGCGGCTGGTATCGCGTGCGTCAAGGCGACACCCTCGAAAAGATAGCCCGCCGCAACGGCACAACCGTGAAGCGCATCTGCCAACTCAACGGCATCAGCCAGAACAAGGTGCTGCATCCGGGCGACCGCCTGAAGGTGAGCGGCAGCACGAGCAAAAGCTCATCCACAAAAAACAATTCCAGCACAAGCCAATCCAGTGCCGACAACCAAAGCGGTGCAGCGACCTACACCGTACGCAGCGGCGACACGCTCTACAGCATCGCCAAGCGCCACGGTACCACCGTCAAACACATCTGCCAACTCAACGGCATCAGCGAGAAATCCAAACTGCGTGTAGGCCAAAAACTGAAAGTCAAATGAGAATCGACATCCTCACCCTTTTCCCGAATATGATGCAGATGTTCTTCGAAGAGAGCATCCTCAAGCGTGCCCAGAAGAAAGGACTGGTCGAGGTGGTTTTTCACGACCTGCACGATTATTCGCTCACCAAATACGGTTCAATCGACGACTACCCCTATGGCGGCGCTGCCGGCATGGTGATGGCCATTGAGCCGCTGGCCAACTGCATCGAGGGGCTGCAAGCCGAGCGCCGCTACGACGACATCATCTACACCGCCCCCGACGGCGAGATGCTCAGCCAGCCGATGGCCAACAGCCTCTCGCTGGCCGAGAACCTGATGATACTCTGCGGCCACTACAAAGGTGTCGACGAGCGGGTGCGCGAACACTTCATCACGCGCGAAATCAGCATCGGCGACTATGTGCTCACCGGCGGCGAGCTGGCCACAGCCGTAATCTGCGACGCCGTCATACGCCTTGTGCCCGGCGTCATCGGCGACGAGCAGTCGGCCCTCGGCGACTCGTTCCAGGACGGCCTCGTGGCTCCGCCCGAATACACACGTCCGCCCGAGTTTCGCGGATGGCGCGTGCCCGACGTGCTGCTCAGCGGCAACCACGCCAAGATTGAGCAATGGCGCATGGAGCAGGCCATCGAGCGCACCCGTCAGCGCAGACCGGAACTTCTGAAAAAGTAAACCCTTATCTTATTGCATCCAGCACCGCTTCGGTCTTGACCTCGAGCGGCAGAGTGCCGTCTATCCAGCGTATCTCGACCCCGTTGCGCTCCATGCGGCGAAACCACGTCATCTGCCGCTTGGCGAAGCGGCGTATGTCGGTGAAGAGGTTGTCGAACATCTGCCGCTCCGTACACTGTCCGGTGAGGAAGAGAGTCACATGCTTATATTCGAGCCCGAACTTGAGCATGCGCTGCACAGGCACGCCCTCGTCGAGCAGGCGCTGCACCTCGGCCGTCATGCCGTCGGCCATGCGCTGGCGCAGGCGGCGCTCGATTCTCTCTATTATAGTTTCGCGTGCAAAGGCGATGCCGAACACGCGGTGCTCCATTTCGGGCATCTGTATATAGGCATCCGGGTGCCGGTTGGCGAATTCCTGTATTTCGAGAGCACGCACCAGGCGGTCGCGGGTCTCGGTGTCGGTGTGGTTGTGCAGGCGGATGTAGGATGCCAGGCGTGCGGTGAGTTCGTCGTCGCTCTTGTCGGCTATCGAGGCTCTGAATTCAGGATCTATCGGTGCGTCGGCCAGGTGATAGCCACGGATGACAGCGTCGAGATACATGCCTGTGCCGCCGCACATCAGCGGCTGCCGGCCACGCGAGACGATGTCGGCGAAAGCCGAGCGGAAATCGCCCATGAAGCGGTAGGCATTGTACTCTTCGAGGGGCGAGCAGATATCTATCAGGTGGTAAGGCACATCGACGGAGCCCACGCGGTAGTCGGCCAGGTCTTTGCCGGTGCCGAGGTCCATGCCCCGGAACACCTGTCGCGAGTCGGCGCTGATCACCTCGCCTCCGACGCGGGCCGCCACGTTGGCGGCAAGCAGTGTCTTGCCGGTGGCGGTCGGGCCAAGGATGGTGACGAGGAGACTACTCATCGAGGAAGTAGAGCTTCGAGCGCTGCTTGTCGAATTCATAGTTGCCGAACTGGCGCAGGCCGGTACGGTTGATGATGAACTTGTAGTCGACGTTTTTCACCACGACGACCTCGACGTTCTGCACTCGCTGCTCGCCTATCTGCATCTCCTTGAAGATGATGATTTCCTTGTCGATGATATTGCCTTCGGCGTCGAACGAGAGGTCGCGTCGCGGGAAGTCTTCCTTGGTGATACGGCCCTGGTAAAGGAAGTTCATGGCCTCCTCCCACGAGATGGCCACCGGCTCCTTGAAGCGTTCGTCGATGAGCATGGGCACCTGCGATCCGTTTACGATGCAGGCCACCTCGCCACGGGTGCTGTTGACCATCACCACCGGCACCACGCTCTCGTCGTGGACGATGGTGGGCTTGACATCCTCGTCCATGTAGTTGTCGTTGGGGCGGTTGACGAGGTCGATGACCTTGCCGTCTTCCGTCTGCTGGGCCACTGGGGTGGCCGATGTCATGTTCTCAACCAGACGGCGCGAGACGTAGTCTGTGCGGAGCACGAGGAATTCCAGTCGGCGGTTGAGCGAATGGGCTGCCTGCTGGTGGTCGCCCTTGAGGGTGGCTATGTAGTCGCACTCAAGCACCGTGCCGGCAGAGAATTTATAGTCTTTGCCGTTGAGGCTGACGGTCATGTCTTCGTCGAGCACG
The DNA here is from genome assembly GCA_017501495.1 of Bacteroidales bacterium. Lineage (GTDB taxonomy): Bacteria > Bacteroidota > Bacteroidia > Bacteroidales > P3 > Colimorpha. The sequence goes on from JAFVWV010000027.1 coordinate 5,270, forward strand.
CGCGGCACACGGTCGGCGTAGCCTTTGGCCACGAGGCGTTCGCGCTCGATGCCGCGGTTGACCAGATAGTCGACCACGGTCTGTGCGCGACGCTGGCTGAGGGTGTCGTTGGTCAGGCCGATATAGGGCTGGCAATCGGTGTGCGAACGGATTTCAACCACGAGGTTGGGGTTGTTCTCCATGACAAGGTAGAGGTCCATGAGAGAGTCCATAAACTCGCCTTTGAGTTCGGTCTTGGCCAGGTCGAACTGTATCTGCGGCAACACCACGGGGCGCAGCGGCACGGGCTCCATACGGAAATCGTGGACGAGCGTCTTGTTGGTGTTGTAGCCCTTGGTGCTCTCCGAGCCTTCGATGCTGAAGTAGTCTTTTTTCGAAAGGTAGAGCTTGTAGACCACATCGCGCCGCACCTTGGTGCTGTCGAACTTGTAGTGGCCTTTCTTGTCGGTGCGGGTCTCGTTTTCCGAGCCGTCGGACCCCACCATCCGTATGCGCACCCCTTCGAGGAGCTGCATCGACTTCTCGCTGCGGACGGTGCCTTCAATGGCGTAGTTCAATCCGGCGAGGGTGAAGTAGAAGAGGTCGTTGTTGATGGGGGGTGTCTGGTTTTTGGCTTGGTTGCGCAGCTGGCGGTTGTGCGGGTCGGCGAAGGGGCGGTTTGACGAGAAATAGCCGCGCTCCACTTCGTTGACGCCGAGGTTGCGGTCGGGGTAGAAGATGATGGACATCTCGTCGTACGACGAGTTGATGGGTATGCCGAGGTTTTCGGGGGTGGTCCATTTGCCGTTGCGCTGCAGGCTGGCCTTGAAGATGTCGTAGCCGCCGACGCCCGGATGGCCGTCGCTGCTGAAGTAGAGCAGCGAGTCGCTGCGCAGCACGGGGAAGACCTCCTTGCCGCGGGTGTTGACGATGGAGGTGAGGTTGACCGGACGCCCGAAGTCGTCGGCGGTCGATTTGCGGGTGGCTTTCCAGAGGTCGTAGTCGCCGAATCCGCCCGGCATGTCGCTGGCGAAGTAGAGGGTCAGCCCGTCGCTGCTGATGGCCGGGTAGAGGTAGTTGTAGTTGGTGTCGCCCAGCACCAGGGGCATGGGGGTGCTCCATTCGCCGGGGGCCGGTGCGTCGGCCGCGGCCTCGTCTTGCTGGCCTTTCTTGCCTTTGGCGTTTTTGGTCTTGCTGTTTTTGGCAGGGGCTTTCTTTTTCTTGGAGCCCTTCTTGTCGAGGGTGGCCGGTGTACGGGTGGCCATGTAGATACGGCCGTGGGTGGTCTCGTTGTCGACCACGTCGAAACGCGAGAAGTAGACGGTGTTGCCGTCGGGCGAGAAGCAGACTTCGCCTTCGTTGACGTCGGTGTTTATTTTGCCGCTCTTGTCCCACGGTTCGGGGTTCGAGTTCCAGTTGCCGTTACGGTCCTGGAAGACGTAGTAGATTTCGGAGAAGCCCTGGTCGGTCCAGGGGTCTTTGTTGATGCCTTCGCCCTCGGCAAAGCGCGAGGTGGTGAAGAGCAGTTTGGTGGTGTCCTCGCCGAGGAAACGCGGTGCCCAGTCGTTATAGTCGGTGCACCAATCGTCCATACGGATTATTTCGTGGCGTGTGCGGTTGTTGTAGAGCTGGTTGGCGTAGATGAGCGATGCCTTGCGCTTGGCGGCGTAGCTGTCGGTGGGGTTCTGGGCGAGGTATTTCTCGTAATACTCGTCGGCCTCGCTGAAGTTGTTCTGGAAGCGGCACATCTCGGCCAGGTTGAAGTAGAGCGTCGGCTCGGTGTTCTGATAGTCTTCGCTGGCCAGGCGCTTGTAGATGCGTTCGGCGCGGGGGTAGTCGTACATCAGGCGGTAGCATTCGGCCAGCTGGAAGTAGACGCGGTTCTTCTCGGCCTTGTTGTTCTTGATTTTTTCGTAGGCTTTCTGGTATTGCTTTGCCGCCTCGACGAATTGGTACTGGTCGAAGAGGTCGTCGGCTTTCTGCGCAATACTCTTCGTCTGGGCGTTGGCGCCCAAGCCGAACACAAGCGCTGCGAAGAGCAGGATGAGGCCTTTTTTTGGCATTTTCATATATATTGCAGTTTTATTCTATTAGGTTCTATCAATGTCGTATTCAACGCGTTGCACGCAGCCCGAAGGCTCGCCCGACGTGTCGTTTCAGCGTGCTAAAATACAACTTTTTTCCAAACTGCACAAAAAAAGTTTCCTTGCCGCCCCCAAATGCCGCCTCATGGCACCCATTTTGCAGCCTACCGGTTCGCCCGTTGTACAGTACTTGTACAGTATATGTACAGTACTTGTACGCTTTATAAACGTACAAGTACTGTACAAGTAGCGTACATATAGCGTACAACGAGGCAAGAGGTGCCTTACACGACCCGAACAAAGTACTGATAAACAACAAACTAAAAAATGACCCCTCGCGAAACAGACCATCGAAAAAAACAAATGCTTCATCCCGGCAATAAATCGGGCCGCGAAACGTTATAAAACCATCATGGCACAAAAAGGAAAATACACATACGACTATCCGCGGCCGATGCTGACGGCCGACGTGGTGCTGACCGACGCCGGCGACCGCGTGCTGCTGGTGCGCCGCGGAGGCGAGCCCTACAAAGGCTGCTGGGCGCTGCCCGGCGGATTTATGGAGATGGACGAGACCATCGAACGCTGCGCCCAGCGCGAGCTGGAGGAGGAGACCGGCATCAGCGTCGGGATCGGCGCGCTGCACCTCATCGGCATCTACAGCGCCCCGGGGCGCGACCCGCGAGGGCGCACGGTGACGGCGGCCTACAGCGCCAAGGCTCCGCTGGAAGCCGTGCCCAAAGCCGGCGACGACGCCGCCGACACACGCTGGTGGCCCCTCGCCGCGCTGCCGCCGCTGGCCTTCGACCACGCCGACATACTGGCCGCCTATCTCGCTCAGCGCCAGGCATAAGAAAAAAATTATCCAGCCGATATACGATTTGATGCAATCCACCGTTATAGGGTGGAATATTACGCAAAATGGGCAAAGGAGACAAGACATCGCAGACCGGCATGAAGGTGCTGATACTGGTGGCCATGGTGGCAGGCACGCTCATCGGCTTGATGACGGCGCAGACCATGGGCCTGCAGCGTCAAAGCGCCAACGGCGGCACCCTGCAAGGCAAGATGGGCGAGGTGATGGCCCTGGTGGAAGACAAATACGTCGACGCCGTGGACCCCGACTCGCTCAGCGAGCGCCTGCTGGCTGTGATGCTCAGCGAACTCGACCCCCACAGCACCTACCTCACCGCCAAAGCCGCCGAAGAGAACGTCGAGATGCTGCGCGGCTCGTTTGAAGGGGTCGGCTTAATGTTGCGACACGAAGGCGACACGACATTCGTGGGCCACGTGATGGCCGGCGGCCCGAGCGACGGGCTCGGCATCATGCCGGGCGACAAAATAATGACCATCGACGGCGACAGCATCAGCGGCATGCCGTCCGACAGTGTGGTGGCACGCCTGCGCGGCCCGCGCGGAAGCCGCGTCGCGCTGACGGTAGACCGCCTGGGGAGCCGCCACGCTTACAGCATACGCCGCGGCGTGGTGGACCGCCACTCCATCAACTGCACCACCATGCTCGACGACACCACGGGCTACATAGCCCTGGGCAGCTTCACAGGCACAAGCCACGACGAATTCCGCCATGCGCTCCGCACACTGCGGCAGCGCGGCATGCGGCGGCTGGTGTTCGACCTGCGCGGCAACGGCGGCGGCTCGCTCCAGAGCGCCGTGGGCATCGCCGGCGAGCTGCTCCCGGCCGGAAGCCTCATCGTCTACACCAGAGGCGCACACTCGATGCGACACAACGTGTACGCACATCCGGGCGGACTCTTCCCAAAGGGCGAAGTCATCGTCCTCGTCGACGAAAACTCGGCCTCGGCCAGCGAGGTCGTCAGCGGAGCCCTGCAAGACAACGACCGCGCCCTGATTGTGGGCCGACGCACCTTCGGCAAAGGCCTCGTGCAGACAGAATACGACCTGAGCGACGGCTCGTCGGTGCTCCTCACCACGGCACGCTACTACACACCCTCAGGCCGGTGCATACAACGCTCCTACGCCGACGGCACCGACGAATACTACCGCGAATACATCAACCAGCTCATCGACGAGACCTACGCCGACAGTGTGGTGATGCACATCAACGACTCTACACCCTACAAGACCGTCGGCGGGCGCACCGTCTACGGCGGCGGCGGCATACAGCCCGACGTCGTGCTCACCTACCGCAAAGACTCATCGTTCATCTACTACAACCAGCTCTCGTCCAAAGGCCTGCTCAGCCGCACAGCCTTCGCCTACGTGCGCCGCCACGCCGGCGAGATGCTCGGCCGCTATGCCGACGCCGAAGCCTTCAGCCGATGGAACGTGCCGCAGTCGATGATAGACGAACTGGTGGCCGCCGGCGAACGCGACGACATCAAGCGCAACCCGCGCAGCCTCGCCAAACAGCGCAAACTGATATGCGCCATGCTGAAAGCCTACACCGGCTCGTTCCTCTACGGCGACGACGCCTTCTACGACGCCTGCCTGCCCGAAGACAACGACCTCGACAGAGCACTGAAATTGAAAAACAAAATCTGACAGCCCCCGAAACAATGAAAATCACACGACTGACCGCGATATTGATGGCACTGCTGCCGCTCTGCGCCACAGCGCAGAAGAGCACCATGACGGTGACCCTGGCCAACGCACCCGAAGGCTCGCGCCTTGTGGTCTGCGAACCGCAGGGCAGCCGCCTGCAGCCCATAGACACCCTCAGCGCCGACAAAAAAGGGCGCTACCATATCGAGCGCCGCTCCGAAGAGCCGCAATTCCTGGTGCTGGCCCTCACCACACAGCCCAACACACTGGTGCACGTCATCATGCAACCGCGAGAAAAAGCCACCCTCGCGCTGGGCTTCCGCCACGACATAGGCCAAATGACCGTCGAGGACGTCAAAGGCTCGGCCGACATGGAAGTCTACCGTCAATACTCGGCCCTGATGGCCGGCGCCATGACCGACCCGCAGCGCCAAGCGTCGATGCCCGACAGCATGCAGGCCCTGCTCAGCCGCAACCCGGACGTGCTGATGAGCGCCTTCCTCGTCACCTACTTCGAGCAAGCCTTCGAGCAATACGCCCCCCTATACAAACAGATACGCGACGCCCTGCTCGGCCGCTACCCCAACAACAGCTTCGTGCGCCACCTGGACGACAAACTGCGCGGCGCAGTGGTGGCAGGCATGGAAGCCCCCGACATAGCCATGGCCGACCGCAACGGCAACATCCGCCGCCTGAGCGACCTGCGCGGCAAAGTGGTGCTCATCGACTTCTGGGCCTCATGGTGCGGCCCGTGCCGCAGAGAGAACCCCAACGTGGTGCGGCTCTACAAAAAATACAAAGACCAGGGGTTCGAAATCTTCAGCGTATCGCTCGACAACAGCCGCGAAAAATGGCTTCAGGCCATCGAAAAAGACGGCCTGGAATGGGAAAACCACGTGAGCGACCTGCGCGGATGGAACTCGGCCGGCGGCAGGCTCTACGGAGTGACATCCATACCCGCCACGGTGCTGGTCGACAAAGACGGCACCGTTCTGGCACGCAATTTGCGGGGAGCTGAACTGGAAAACAAACTAAAAGAGATACTCGGACAATGATCACAACAACACAAATAGAGATGGCCCTGGGCCATGTGAACGACCCCGACCTGGGTCGCAGCCTGACAGAACTGGGCATGATAGAAAACATCAAGGTCGACGGCAAAAAAGTCAGCTTCGACCTGGTGCTCACCACACCGGCATGCCCCATGAAGAAAAAGATGAGCGACGACTGCGTGGCAGCCATACATGAACTGGTAGACCGCGAAGCCGAGGTGGAAATCAACCTCACAAGCCGCCCGCAGCCCGACCCCAAACAAGAGTTTGAGGAAGTGTTCAAGCACATCCACAACACCATCCTCGTCGCCTCGGGCAAAGGCGGAGTGGGCAAGAGCACGGTGGCCGTCAACCTGGCCATCTCGCTTGCCAAGACAGGCGCCAAAGTGGGTCTGGTCGACGCCGACATCTACGGACCGTCGATACCCATCATGCTGGGCGTCAAAGACGAGGAAGTCTACGGCCACTGCGTAGGCGAGAAAACCTACATGCTCCCCATCGAGCGCTACGGCATCAAGCTGATGAGCGTCGGCTTCCTGGTCGACCCGCAGAAAGCCATGGCATGGCGCGGCCCGATGGCCAGCGGCGCACTGAAGCAACTGCTGGGCGAGACCTGGTGGGACGAGATAGACTACCTGGTGGTCGACATGCCCCCGGGAACAGGCGACATACAGCTCACCATAGCACAGACCATGCCCGTCACGGGCGCCATCATCGTCAGCACCCCGCAGCAAGTGGCTTTGGCCGACGTGGTGCGCGGCGTAGAGCTCTTCCGCAACGAAAACATCAACATTCCGGTGCTCGGATTCGTCGAGAACATGGCCTACTTCACCCCGGCCGAACTGCCGCAGAACAAATACTACATCTTCGGCAAAGGCGGTTGCCGCCGACTGGCCGAAGAGATGCAGATACCGCTGCTGGGCGAAATCCCCCTGGTACAGAGCATCGCTGAAAGCGGCGACGCCGGACGTCCGGCGGCCCTCTTCAACCCAGAAGAGACAAAGAGCCCGGTGCGCGACGCCTTCGACGCACTGGCGCAAAACACCATCAAAGAGATTTGCAAACTTAATACCAAATAACAAATGACAGACCAAGAGAAAGCCACCGTAGAGGTGAAAGTGAAAAACGCACTGGCCCAGATACGCCCCTACCTGCAGGAAGACGGCGGCGACGTGGAGTATGTGGACATGACCAACGAAGGTGTCGTCATCGTACGCCTCAAAGGCCACTGCGGCAGCTGTCCCCACGCCATGCAAACCCTCAAACAGGGCATCGAACAGGCCATAAAAAAGGTCATTCCCGAAGTCAAATCTGTAGAAAAAATATGATATACACCAAGACAGGAGACGGTGGCACCACATCGCTGGTTGGCGGCAGCCGCGTGAGCAAAGACGATGTGCGGGTCGAGGCCTACGGCACAGTCGACGAACTCAACTCGCACATCGGCCTGCTGGCCGAAATGTTCCGCCAGCAAGGCGGCGGCTACTACGACGAACTGAAAGCCGTGCAGAACAACCTCTTCACCCTGCAGACCCTTCTGGCCACAGAAGACAGTGAAATCTACGCACGCCTGCCTCAGCTCCAAATAGAAGAAGTCGATATGCTCGAACGGCAGATAGACACCATCAGCGACATGCTGCCCAAATTGAAGAACTTCGTCATAGCCGGCGGCAACATGACAGGCGCACAGTGCCATGTGGCCCGCACAGTCTGCCGCAGAGCCGAACGCTGCGTGGTGACGCTGGCCCGTCAGGAACACATTGACGAGGTAATCTTGCGCTATCTGAACCGCCTATCGGACTATCTCTTCGTGCTCGGACGCCGAGCCGTGGTGATGACCGGAACCAAAGAGGATTTGTATATCAACTGATTGTAAAAAATATTTGCAGGTACTGGAAAAAGATGTACCTTTGCAAAAAAATTGAGAAACAGAGATTATGTATTGGACACTTGAATTAGCATCGAAACTTGAAGACGCACCCTGGCCCGCAACAAAGGACGAATTGATTGACTACGCCCAGCGCACCGGCGCGCCCATGGAAGTCATAGAGAACCTTCAGGAAATCGAGGATGAAGGCGACCAGTATGAAAGCATCGAGGACATTTGGCCCGACTACCCCACCAAAGAGGACTTTTTCTTTGAAGAAGACGAGTATTAGTATCGTCGGGGCGGGAAACGTGGCAACCCACATGACTCTGGCCCTGCAAGCTGCCGGACACAGTATCCGACAAGTTCTCTCGCGCACCTACGACCACGCCCGACTCCTGTCAGCTCGTGTAGGAGCACAAGCTATAGACAATCCACATCTACTCGACGACGAAAGCGACGTCTGCCTGCTGGCCGTCGGCGACGATGCACTCTACGACCTGGCCCTCGACCTACGGCTCCCCACAACACTTGTACTCCACACATCGGGCAGCACACCCATGAAAGTGCTGGCACCCATCAGCGCCCGCTATGGCGTAGTGTGGTCACCGCAGACATTTGTGCGCGACATAGCCATGGACTACTCTGCCCTCCCCCTCTGCATCGAAGGGTGCACCGCAAGAACGGAATCAGAGATAGAAGAACTGATGGGCTGCATAAGCCGGCATTTATACCACCTCAACCAAGAGCAACGCAGCCATGCCCATCTGGCAGCCGTGATGGTGAGCAACTTCACCTGCGCCGTCGATGCGCTGGCACAACAATATGCCGAAACCCACGGAGTGCCGTTCGAGATGCTGCGCCCGCTGGCTGAGCAGACACTGCGCAAATGGGATTACGGCGACCTTTGGGCACAAGTGACCGGTCCCGCACGCCGACGCGACGAGAAAACCATCAACGCTCACCGCCGCCTGCTGCAGGACAACCCTGAAGCCACCAAACTCTACGACCTGCTGACCGAAATAATACAAAGCCACACCTGACCACCACCCACCGGCCACTATGTACATCGATACCCACTGCCACCTCTACAACGAAGCCTTCGACGCCGACCGCGACGAGGCCGTTCGGCGCGCACTCGACGCAGGTGTGGACATGATGCTCCTACCCGACATCGACAGTTTCTCTACGGCCCGTTTGGAGGCACTCTGCAGCCAATATCCCGACCACTTCCGTCCAATGGCCGGGCTGCACCCTACATCCGTCAAGGAAGACTACAAGAAAGAGCTTGAGCTTGTCCACACTGCGCTCATCAATAAACACACATCGCTGAAATACGTAGCCATCGGCGAAATCGGCATGGACCTTTATTGGGACCGTACCTTCGAGGCGGAACAGCGCGACGCCCTGCATACGCAACTGCTCTGGGCCGAGGAGTCGGGACTGCCTGTATGCCTGCATATACGCAAAGCGCACAACGAGGTTTTCGGGCTGCTGCGCGACATGAACCGCCCGCGCTGGCGCGGAGTGATGCACTGCTTCGGCGGCAGCGTGCAAGAGGCGCACCGCGCCGTGGAGCTGGGCTTCCATCTGGGCATCGGCGGTGTGGTGACATTCAAGAACGCCACCATGGCCGAAGTTGTCAAGTCGGTGCCGCTGGAGCGTCTGCTCCTCGAGACCGACGCACCCTACCTATCGCCAGTGCCCCATCGCGGCCAGCGAAACGAAAGCGCCTACATTCCACTTGTAGCACAAAAGATAGCCGAGCTGCGCGGCATAAGTCCCGACGAGGTAGCCTCCGTCACCACAGCATCCGCCCGCTCACTCTTCGCCATTTGAACAAACGTAAAAACAAATAGCGAGGCCCGACGGTGCATGTCGGGCCTCGCTGGCGAATATGTGTGCTTGCTAAGAAAAAGATTACATTTTTACAACTGCCGCAGCATAGCAGCTTAGCTGCATTTGCTCCAACCGCAGTTGGGGCAGCTCTTGCAACCGCTGTTGTAGACGAGTTTGCTGCCGCAGTCGGGGCACACCTCGTCGGTCTCGGTGCCGTCTTTGATGTAGCGCTTCAGCGCGCGGGCCACACCGTTGCTCCACGTGGTGATGCTGTCGGTGTCGAAGTTGAGCTTGCCGATGAGCTCGACCACGTTGGGGATAGGCATGCCGTGGCGCAGGATGCCGGAGATGAGCTTGGCATAGTTCCAATACTCTTTGCGGAACATGCGCGAGAGGCCTTCCATCGTGATGTGGTAGCCGTCCTGGTCTGTGAACTGGAAGTCGTAGCGGGCGTGCTCCTGACCTTTCTCTTTGACGCGGATCACCCATCCCTTCTCGACCCACTTGGGCAGCAGGAAGTTCTCGGCGCGGCCGGTGAATATCTCATAGGGGCGGCCTTCGTACATGCCGACGACGGCAATCCAGTCCTCTTTCTCATTCTTGAAGCGGACCACCTCGGCCTCGAGTTTCTTGGGACGCTTGGGGGCTTTGCTCTCGCCGAAGCAGTTGTCGGTTTTCTTGCCGCCCTCGCTGTTGCTGACGAGGACACCGGTACGCGAACCGTCACGGTAGATGGTGCAGCCCTTGCAGCCGCTCTCCCAGGCGGTCTCGTATATCTTGCTCACCACCTCTTTGGTGGTCTCTTTGGGAATGTTGACGGTGACGGAGATACTGTGGTCGACCCACTTCTGTATGGCGCCCTGCATTTTGACCTTGGCCACCCAGTCGATGTCGGCGCTGGTGGCATGGTGATAGGGGCTCTGCTCGATGAGTTGTTGCAGCGTGGCGTCGTCCATTGCCTTCACCTCATCGATGTCGTGGCCATTGATGCGTGCCCAGTCGAGGAACTTGGGGTGGAAGACGTAGTACTCCTCGAAGTAGTCGCCGTTCTCGTCTTTGATGATGTTGTGGCTACTGCCGTCCTTGTCGTTGGGGTTGATTTTTTTGCGGCGCTTGTAGCTGACAAGGAAGACGGGCTCGATGCCGCTGGTGGTCTGGGTGCAGATGCTGACGGTGCCTGTAGGGGCTATGGTGAGCAGGGCTATGTTGCGGCGGCCGTACTTGGTCATGTCTTTGTACAGCTTGGGGTCGAACTCGGCCAGACGTTGTATGAAGGGGTTCTTCTCCTCGCGTTTGGCGTTGTAGATGGGGAACGAGCCGCGTTCGCGGGCCATCTCGACGCTCGAGGCATAGGCCGAACGGCACAGCTCGCGCTGCACGCTGACGGCCATCTCGGTGGCCTCGTCGGAGCCGTACTGCAAGCCCAGGGCCGCCAGCATGTCGCCCTCGGCGGTGATGCCGAAGCCGCTGCGGCGGCCCTCCAGGCACTTCATCTTGATGTTCAGCCACAGGTTGTGCTCCACCATCTTGATCTCCTCGCTCTCGGGGTCGGCCTCTATCTTCTTCAGTATCTGCTCCACCTTCTCCAG
>JAFVWV010000028.1 GCA_017501495.1 Bacteroidales bacterium
CCACTTTGCAGGCGAGACGCCTGCGTACCACTCAGCCACTCACACATTCAAGCAATCAAGCAATCTTTTTTTTTCGTGTTTCCGATTTTTTTGTATCTTTGCAGTTCGGTTTAGAAATAAGAAATGGATATGAGAAGAGTAATATTCACTTTATTGTGTGCGTTTTGCACGATGACGATGACCGCGCAGGGGATTGTGGCTGGCAGCGAAGTGCAGCTTAACAGCGAGTATCAAGCTGCCATAGGGCAGTATCTTGAGACCGAGGTGTCGGCGCGTCAGGCGCAGATGCAGCATCGTGCCGAGCAGTGGCTTGTGTCGCTGCCGAACAAGGAGAAGCTTTACGACGAGACGTATATCAATGTCGGAGCCCGGATTGTGGAGGGTTTGTCGGCCGAGGGTGTGGCGGAGAAGAACCTGGTGTTCGACATCAGCTACAACTGCAAGCATCTGGAGGGTTGGACAGACGATTATCCGCTGGGTGTGTATGCGTGGGATTCGTCGAATTCGGTGCGGGCAATCTGCAATCTGACGAAGATGTTTGTGGAGGGTATGATGGACGACTGGTTCCGCGCCGGAAAGCGGGTGAGCGTGAGGATTCATGCGAGCACCGACGGCACGGAGCTGGTGGGCCCGATTGCCTATAGCGGCGAGTACGGCGATTTCCGCTTTATGCCGACGACGTTCAACGGCGAGCGTCTGAGGGTGAGCGTGGACCGCGAGAGCGGCATCAGGAACAACTGCCAGCTGGCGTATATCAGGGCTCAGTCGGTGCGGTGGTTTTTGGAGAACAATGTGAGAAATCTGGGTCGGACGGTGAACGACTATGAGTATACGACGCAGAGTTTTGCCGACACGGGAGCCCACTACCGCCGGAGCAGCATCGAGCTGACGGTGCACGACGCTTTCCGCGAGACGATAGACATGATGACGGCTGACAAGATGCGCGACGACTATGTGGATTTCAATATTCCGCAGTCGATGTCGACCTACGAGAATGCGTATGTGCTGATTGTGGCCAACGAGGATTATGATGCGGCGTTTTTGCCGAGTGTGCCTTTTGCCGACAACGACGGCGAGATTGTGCGCCGCTATTTTGTGCGGACGCTGGGCGTGCCGGAGAGGCAGGTGAAGCTGCTGAAGAATGCGTCGAAGGTGGAGATTATGCAGGAGGGTGTGCACTGGCTGACCGACCTGGCGCAGGCTGTGGCGACGAAGGGGGGCGATCAGCTGGTGGCCCAGGCGGATGTCTTCGTCTATTTTGCGGGCCACGGCTACACGGATTTCAACGATGTGAGCTATCTGGTGCCCAACCGTATCAATGTGGACGATATCAAGAGCCTGAGCGGCAAGAAGAAGGGCTGCTTCGGCAGTAAGAAGAAGGCAGTGCCTGTGACGAAGCACGACATAGCGCTGAGCGGCAAGGAGAGCGGGCGGCTGACGAAGCAGCTGCTCGGGGTGGAGGAGCTGTGCAATGCTTTCAAGGGGTATCCTGTGAAGAATTTGACGGTGATACTGGATGCGAGTTTCGACGGGAAGCAGCGGAGCGGGGCGCCGATGCTGCGGGCCGACCGCAAGGTGGACCCGAAGGCCAAGAAGCGCAAGCGCAAGGCAAATCTGCGGAGCGACGCGGTGGTGCTGCTTGCGGCCGACTTCGACAAAACGGCTTATTCGTTCGACGCGCAGCACCATGGTTTCCTGACTTATTTTCTGCTGAAGGAGATTAAGGGCATGTCCGGTGCGCTGGAGAACTACACCTACCAGGATGTCTACGAGAGCGTGGAGCGCAAGCTGAACAAGGAGAGCGCCCTGCAGGGCCGCTGGCAGGAGATCAGCGGCATGGCTGGCGGCAAGTACAAGGACGCCTGGCGACAGCTGAAGGTGAAGAATTAGTTTAAAGGTTAGAGATTACAGTTCAGCCGCGATAGCGGCGATACTTTTTAGCCGTGGGCGCAAGCCCACGGAACACAGAAACGCTCAGAAAAAGAGCCCCGTAGGGGCGACACATTCTGCAAGGTGAAAGTTTAAGGCTGACGCACCAAAGAGGACACGGTGCGTCAGCCTTAAACTTGAATTTTATCGGGCATACACGAGGTATGCCCCTACAACGTTAATATGCAGGCGAGACGCCTGCGTACCATAAACTTCAAACTTCAATTGATGGGTTGTACGACCTGGAGGAGCTGCTCGATGTCGAGCTGCTGGAAGGTGATGGAGGCTGAGTCGGCGAAGTGGGTTCGGTTGGCGTTGTATGTCTCGCGGTCGTATTCGGTGGCTTTCTCGAAGAGGGAGCGTGCGACGGCGGTTTTTAGTCCGCTATAGTCCATCTGCCCGGAGAGGTAGGCTGCGCGGTCGCGGTCGGAGAGGTATTTGGATATTTTGTCGAATTGCTGGTCGGGCAGGCGACCGAGTGAGTCGACGGTGCGGTCGAGTGCCGGGAAGTTGACCCAGGAGGTGATGGTGGTTTCGAGGAGGGATATGTTTTTCCGGTTTTTGTCGGTGTAGTAGCCGAGGTAGGCGTGGCAGGGTTCGACGAAGATGACGGGTTTGAGCCCTATTTTGCGGAGTATGGAGGCGAAGAAGACGCAGGCGTCGACGCAGTTGGCCTGGCGTGAGGAGTAGACTTCGTCGAAGAAGCGGATGTGCTGCACGTTGGCACGTGGCGAGGGGTTGGAGGTGCAGGTGATGGAGGAGTAGGTGATGCCGCGGGAGAGGGCGTAGAGCCAGACGGAGAATACTTGGTTGCGGACGGTGTTGGGGTCGGAGGATTGGTAGCCGGAGAACCGGCTGACGGAGCCTTGGTCGAGGATGTCGGAGAGGATGTCGGGGATGGAGGGGTGGTCTTCGTTGACGTAGGCGGCGAAGAGGTAGCGGAAGTCAGAAATCGAGCCGTCGGGGGCGCGGAGGGAGAGTGGGCATTCGTTGACGGAGCGGCAGTTGAGGTGGAGGTTTTTGACGTCGACTTCTTCGTCGTTGATGAAGAGGGTAAAGGTGAAGTCGACGGCGGAGGGCTGGCGCAGGCGTCTTAGAGCGTCGTATTTCCATTTGAGCGAGGGCGAAAAGGTGTATTTTTCGCCTTTTTTGGGCAGTATTTCCTGGAAGAAGGTGACGTAGTTGAGTGCCGACGAGTCGACGACGAGCCGCAGTACGCAGTTGTCGGCGGGGGCGGTAAGCGATATGCTGAAGTAGTCGGCGGGCTGGCTGGTGGCGGCGAGAATCATCGACGGGTAGAGCTGGCCGTCGAAAAGGGTGTTGTATTGCGCCGAGAAGGCGACCTGGCTGGGGTCGAAGGTGTGGTTGCCTTTGGGGTGGCCGCAGGCGGCAAGGAGGAGGAGCGGCAGGATGAGGGCCAGGATGGCTTTGGTCGGTTTCATTTGGTTTTAAGGTTTATGGTTGGTGGTTAGAGGCTTAGGGTTGGATGTTGGATTTCGGAGGTATTGTCTTAACTTCTTAACTTCTTAACTTCTTAACTTCTCAACTTCTCAATTCTCAATTCTTAATTCACTCGTTCGGGGTTTTGGTTGATGAATTCGGACCATTGTTTTTTTGCCGATTTGGTAGGCTTGTGTTTTGGCTTGAGCTGGGCACGGATGTCGGCAAGGGGGTTGGAGAGCTGCATGTGGCAGGTGTAGGCGACGGCAAGTGCGTCTGTGGCGTCGAGGTATTTTGGGGTTTGGATTTCGAATTTTGAATTTTGAATTTCAGGATTCAAAATAGAGTATAGCATTGAGGCGACCTGCTCTTTGGAGGCGTTGCCGTTGCCGGTGACGAGCTGCTTGATGACGGAGGGTTCGTATTCGGTGACGGAGAGGTCGCGGCTCATGGCGGCGGCGATGGCAACACCCTGTGCACGGCCGAGTTTGAGCATGGATTGCACGTTCTTGCCGAAGAAGGGGGCTTCGATGGCGAGGTGGTCGGGGTGGTAAGAGTCGATGATGCGCAGGGTGGTGTCGAAGATGATGCGTATGCGGCGGTTGAAGTCTTCGATATTGCGCAGGTAGAGAACGTCCATCACCTCGATGCGTGGGGTGGGGTGGTCGGTGTCGAGCAGACTGTAGCCGAGGATGCGGGTGCCGGGGTCGATGCCGAGGATGAGCATGGTTGGTCTATGGGTTAAGGGGTTATTCGACAGTGAGGGTGAACCGGCTTTCGATGCGTCGGCGGATGAGGTATAGCAGGAGGACGTACAGTGCGAGCGCGGCGAGTGCGGCGATGGCCACTATGCCTTCTGACGCGCCGGCGGCGGAGAGGCCTATGATGACGCCGAGCATGAGTATGGCTGGCAGAACGTAGGCTATCCAGACGGCAAGCATGCCGCGCGATTGGTCGATGCATACGCGCACGGAGTCGCCGACGTGATATCGTTGCCAGTTGGCCGAGGGTATGCTGACGGTTTTGTTTTTTGATTCGGCGAAGCCGCATTTGGCGTGTGCTGCGCAGGCGGCACAGGCGCTGGTGGCGACAATCTGGACGTCGACAATGTTCTTTTTGACGGCCGTAACGGTGCCGTCGTGGGTTGCTATTCGTTGATTTCTCTCCATGCTATGATTCCGTTGCAGTTTTTGACGCAGCGCCCTTTGAGGTCCACCTTGCTTACGTGGCCGTTGTAGACGACTTCGGCACGGCCGTATTGGTAGGGCGCGGCGCGGTCGAAGACGAAGGGCATGAATATGTTTCCTGTGGTGTCGATGTAGCCCCATGCGCCGTTCATCTTGACGGCGGCGAGACCGTCGGAGAATTGGTAGGCATCGTCGAGCGCAAAGGGCAGGATGGGGCGGCCGTCGAGGTCGACGTAGGTGAGTTTGCCGTTTTTGGCTATGAGGGCGCGACTGTCGTTGTAGGTGTATGGGTTGCCGCGTGACGGGGCGGGGTCGTATTCGAGGGGTAGAATGATGCGGCCGGCAGTGTCGACGATGCCGTAGCGGTCGCCGATGCGTACGAGAGTGCGTCCCTGCTGGAAGAGGCCGGTCTCGTCGTAGATGCAGGGCACGACTTCGCGACCCGTAGTGTCAACGAAGCCGAAGCGCCCGTTGCGGACGACGCTGAGGAGCCCTTCGCTGTAGCCCAGTGTGCCGGCATATATGCTGTCGGTGATGCAAGTGAGCGGCTGTGCGGTTGAGCGGCTGTGCGGCTGTGTGAGGTCAGCCACCTTGTATACGGCCATGTGGTTCAGCGAACCGGCAAGGAAGAGTCGTCCGGTGTTCTCGGTGATGGCGGTGTGTACGATGGGCATGGCGACGGAACCGTCGCGGGCGATGAGACCCCACCGTCCTTCGTCGCAGACGAGGGCGTGGCCGTTGTGGAAGGGGCGCACATTGTCGAAGGTGCGGTCGAAGAGCATCTGTCCGAGGGTGTCTATGAAAGCGCAACATCCGTCGGCGAGCTGCACGGCGGCGCATCCGTCGCTGAAGCCGGCTCCTTGCAGGTAGATGGGCGGTATGACCTCGACGCCATCGAGGTTGCAGTAGCCGACATGCGAATGGCTGAACACTGCAATGCGGCCTTCTGACGGATACTCCATCCCGTCGTAGATGCAGGGAACGACTACAGAACCGGAGCGGTCGATGAGGCCGCACTGCCCGTCGTCGAGGAAGACGCGGCAATAGCCGTTGTGGAAGCGGTCGACGTATTTGTAGATGTTGGGTGTCAGCAAAGTGCCGTCGGCCAGGCGGAATCCGAAGAGCCCGTTGTCGCCTCGTGTGGTCTGTATGCCTTCGACGAAGAAGAGCTCGCAGCCGCATTCCTCGTCGTCGATATAGTAGCCGTCGTCCTGTCGTGGAGCTGATTGGAGAAAAAGATTTGAAAAATGAAAACAATGCCGAGGAATGCTGTCTTTTGTGCAGCATGGCGTAACAGGTATGAGCGAGTGTTCTTCATTTTTCGTTATTGGTTGGCGGTCAGATGCGTTCTACCGACTGTTGTTCGCACCATCCGGTGGTGCCGTCGGCGATGCGTATCTTGTACCATCCCGTGAGCTCTTCGGTGATGGTGA
>JAFVWV010000029.1 GCA_017501495.1 Bacteroidales bacterium
AACGATATTTCAACGATTGCAATCGTCGAAATATCGTTGATATATCGTTGATGTATCGTTGATATGCACTACCGGTCGGCAACACGACACCTGACGGACCGTGATGACGCAGGGGTCTTTTTTTTGTAGTGCGGCACAATAATAGGGCATGACTGACGTTGTATTAAAGAAAAAAGAAGAACCAGATGAAACGATTGATATTTGCCACCAACAACAAGCACAAACTGCAGGAGGTGCGGGCCGCACTCGATGGCGCGGTCGAGGTGCTGAGCCTGGCCGAGGTAGGCCTCAGCGGCGATATACCCGAGACCGCCGACACGCTGCAGGGCAATGCACAGCAGAAGGCCGATTGGGTATGGGAACGGATTTCCGGCATGCAGATCGACGGCGTCTTCGCCGACGACACGGGCCTCGAAGTCGAAGCTCTGGGCGGTGCACCGGGAGTCTATTCGGCACGCTATGCCGGCGAACATTGCTCGTTCGACGACAACATCGACAAACTGCTCGGCGCCTTGAACGGAAAGCACAACCGCCGCGCCGATTTCCGCACCGTCATCTGCTTGATGGAGGGCAGCCTCGGCAGCCGGCAGCCGAAGGTGAGCTTCTTTGAAGGACGCGTCGACGGAGAGATACTGACCGAACGGCATTCAAACGGCGAAGGCTTCGGCTACGACCCGGTGTTCATGCCCGACCGCTTCGCCGTAAGCTTTGCCGAGATGCCGCTCGAAGTGAAAAACCGCATCAGCCACCGCGGTCTGGCCGTGGCCAAGCTGTCCGAATACTTGAAACGATGAAGCAGGTACTACCATTGGCAATCGAAGGCGGTATGTCGCAAAGCGGGAGCTTTGTGCTGATGCTGTGCGAGCTTGACGGCGACCGGCAGATGCCCATCGTCATCGGGGCCGCCGAGGCACAGGCTATATTGCTGGCCAAAGAGGCTGTGGAAACACGCCGGCCACTGACGCACGAGACAATGGTGCATGTGATGCAACAGTTCGGGCTGACGCTGAAGCGAGTCACTATCGACCGCGTGGTCGACGGCGTCTTCTATGCCACACTCCACATCAGCGACGGCTTCAACACCCAGCAGACAGACAGCAGGACGACAGACGCCGTCACCATGGCGCTGCTGAGCGAGGCCCCGATATACGTGGACGACAAAGTGCTCGAAGAGTGCTCCGTGCGCATCGAAAAGACCGACGAGGGCGAACCAACCGTCGAAGAACTCGAAGCTGCACTCCGGCTTTGCGAAGAGACCGAGGACTACGAACGCGCCGCCGAGATACAGGCGCAGATAGACAATCTGAAAAAAGGGAATGTCTAAATTCAAACAATACGTACTGCCAGTGGCCATCGTACTCGGACTGCTGCTTCACAGCGTCTGCGGGCGATTGGCATTCCTCACACCGTGGCTCATCTTCACCATCCTGCTCTTCACCTTCACAGCCGTAGACCTCAAGAAGTTGCGTCCGTCGCGGTTCGACTTCACGCTGATGGCCTATCAAATTGTTGCGGCCACAGCCTGCTACCTCGGCGTACGGGCCCTGGGAGGAGACAAAATCATCGCCGAAGGACTGATGCTGGGGGCGCTGACACCGGTGGCGGCATCGTCGACAGTGGTCAGCTGCATGCTCGGCGCACGACGCGAAACAGTCACAGGCTACACCATCTTCGGCAACCTGATGGTGGCCTTGGTGGCCCCGATATTTTTCACCCTCATCGGCGAACACCCGGAGCATAGCCTCGAGGCCTCTTTCCTACTGATGCTGGGCAAAATAGCATCCACACTCGCCCTGCCTTTCTTCATAGCCTTGCTGCTGCAGATGGTGCTGCCCAAGGTCAATGAAGCCATCGCGCGACGCACCTCGTGGAGCTACTACGTATGGGCTGTGGCCCTGCTCATCACCCTCGGCCAAACCATCGACTTCATATTCCGGCACGGCGAGGGGCACTGGCACATCATCATCTGGCTCGGTGTTCTGTCGCTGGCATTCTGCGCCTTCCAGTTCTGGCTGGGCCGGAAGATAGGGCGCCGCTTTGGCGACGTGGTCAGCGGTGCACAGATGACGGGACAGAAAAACTCGGCCATGGGCATCTGGATGGCCGGCAACTTCCTCAACCCCCTGGCATCGGTCTTCATGGCCTTCTACAGCGTCTACCAGAACCTCTACAACGCATACCAACTCTCAAGACTGAAAGACAAATGATCAAAGCCGCATTTTTCGACATCGACGGCACCTTGCTGAGCTTCAAGACCCACCGCGTCTCGGAAGGCACAATACGCGCATTCGGCCGCCTGCACCGCGCGGGTGTGCGTACATTTATCAGCACTGGCCGACCGATGGTCCTCATACCGCCGATGCCTGTCGACTTCGACGGGCATATCACGATGAACGGAGGACTCGTCTTCACTCCACGCGAGACCCTGCTCAGCAACCCCATACCACAAGCCGACACCGAACGATGGCTCGATTATGCCCAAAAACACAACCTCTGCACCATGATATTCACCGTGGACAGTATGCTGGTGACGCAGGTAAACGCCTATGCCACCGCCATCCGCGACCAGCTCGGATTCCAGATGCCGCCGGTAGTGCCGATAGGGGAGATGCGTGGGCTGCAAGCCTACCAGCTCATCGCCGTGATGCCGCCGGCGGCCGACGACGAGGTGGCCCGGCTGATGCCAGGATGCCGACTGCCGCGCTGGTGCGACGCCTTCACCGACATCGTCGCCGCAGGCAACAGCAAGGCAGAAGGGATGGCAGCCATCTGTCGCCATTTCGGCATAAACCGGCAAGACACACTCGCCTTCGGCGACGGAGCCAACGACATAGAAATGCTGCGCTGGGCCGGAACAGGGGTTGCCATGGGCAACGCAGCCGACATCGTGAAGCAAGCTGCCGACATGGTGACACTCGACGTGGACAATGAGGGCATAGAACATGCTGTAAACCAAATACTCGACCGATGAAAGACCCTGCAGAAGAATTGGACGAAGTGATGCGCCTGCTGGCCAGCTATCAAGACCTGGCAATAGACCAAGAAGACGACGATGCCTTCGTGGCACGGGGCAACGGATTCTGCGACCGCAAATACAGCGACGACTTCCTGCAGATGCGCATAGCCCAGCTCACCGCACGCGCCGCCGAACTGAAACAAAACATTAAGTCATGATATTCGAGATTTTCTATTTCCTAATCCTCGCCAGCTCCATCGTTCTGGTAGTCATGGAGAACCGTCGTCCGGGCATAGCCATCTTCTGGGTCATGATGCTCACCCTGCTGCCCGTGGTAGGACTTATACTCTACCTTATCTTCGGCAAAGACCACAGGAGCCTGCGCGTCATAAAACCCGACGAGATGCGCCAGCTCTCGTCCCTGCGCGACGCCGCAAACTCCACCTTGGAACGCCAAGAACCCGACAACGACAAATACACAAAATTGGTCAACATGATGCGTAGAGCCAATGATGCGCCGCTTTTCGACAGCAACGACGTACGCATCTTCACCGATTTCACACCCATGTTCCAGTCGATGCTCGACGACATAGAAGCCGCTGAGAACTATATACACATCCAGTTCTACAAAATCGAAGACGACGAAGTAGGCCGTCAGCTCAGCCAGCTCCTGATCCGCAAGGCACAAGAAGGGCTCGATGTGCGATTGATGTTCGATAGCTTTGCCAACCTGTTTGTGAGGGGTAAATACTACGACGACATGCGTCGCGGCGGCGTGCGTGTGCAGTCGTTTCTGAAATTCATCCCCTCCATGATGACGCGCGACATCAACTGCCGCACACACCGCAAGATAGTGGCCATCGACGGACACATCGGCTACACCGGAGGCATGAATATAGCGCGACGCTATCGCGACGGCATCAAACACGGCGTCTGGCGCGACACCCATATTCGCATCTCTGGACCAGCCGTGGCTCAGCTCGAAGTGGCTCTGCTTTCCGACTGGCGTTTCTGCACCAAAGAACTCTCCAACGACCCAAAATACTTCCCGCCGATACACCAACCAGAAGGTTCATCGGCCGTGCAGATTATCACCTCGGGACCCATGGACGAGTGGAACACCGTCATGCAGGGCATGATACAAGTCATCGCACAGAGCCGGAAATACCTATACCTGCAGACGCCCTACTTCATCCCTACCGAGCCCATACTGCTCGCCATACGCAACGCCGCACTCGCAGGCGTCGATGTACGGCTTATGCTGCCCGACAGTGCCGACCGCGGAGCCATAATGATCTACGCCTCAGAGTCATACTTCCGCGATATAATGAAGGCCGGTGTGAAAATATATCTTTACCACAAAGGCTACCTCCACGCAAAAACCATGGTCACCGACGACGACTTCGTCACCATTGGATCGACCAATATCGACAGCCGCAGCATGGAACAGAACTTCGAAGTCAACGCATTCATCTATGACCCCAAAGTAGCCGAACGGCAACGCGACATCTTTATGGACGACATGCACGAATGCACAATTGTCGACCCCGCGCAGTGGGAGCACAGGCCCTTCTCACGCCGCGTCGTTCAATCGCTCTCGCGCCTGCTGACGCCGCTCCTGTAACACATTATCCGTAAAAAAAATCTTTAAATTGGGAGATTTTTTGTATTTTTGCAATCTCAAAAACATTGCACAATGAACAACGTAAAGGTTGGAATTGCTCAAATGAGCTGTGTCGCCGACAAGGCGCAAAACATTGAACGATACACCGCTAAAGTACGCGAACTGGCTGCCGGAGGCGCACAGATTATATGTTTGCAAGAACTATTTGCGTCCCTCTATTTCTGCGACGAAGAACGCTACGAGAACTTCCGTCTGGCCGAGCCGATACCGGAAGGGCCAACCACACAGCACTTCATGAATCTGGCACGCGAACTGGGGGTTGTCATCATCTGCTCGATGTTCGAAAAACGAGCCGAAGGCCTCTACCACAACACCACAGCCGTAATCGATGCCGACGGCAGCTACCTCGGCAAATACCGCAAAATGCACATCCCGGACGACCCAGGCTACTACGAAAAATTCTACTTCACCCCCGGCGACCTCGGCTACAAAGTGTTCAAAACCAAATTCGCCACAATAGGTGTGCTCATTTGCTGGGACCAATGGTACCCCGA
>JAFVWV010000030.1 GCA_017501495.1 Bacteroidales bacterium
AGTTTCCATCCCGAAGTGAAACCCATAGCACTGCAGATGATGCCCGACCACATGCACGGCATTCTCTTCGTGACACGGCAGATGGAAAACAACGACCTGGGCGATGTGATCAAAGGCTTCAAGACTGGCTGCAACAAAGCCTACCGCGGGCTGGATGAGGTTGGGTGTGTTGCAGCAGAGTCGGGGTGTGTTGCAACAGGGTCGGGGTGTGTTGCAACAGTGTTGCAACATACGGGACAAATTAGACACACAGGCCACGAGCATGGCTTCCTCTTCGAGCGGGGCTACAACGACCGGATTCTCCTTCGCGAAGGGCAGCTGCGGCGCTGGATAGACTACCTGTCCGACAACCCGCGCCGCCTGCTGGCCAAACGCGAGCACCCCGACCTCTTCCGCGTGCGCTACGGCCACGAGGTGGCGGGCATGACCTTCGCCGCCCTCGGCAACCGTTTCCTCCTCGACCGCCCCTACAAGCTGCAGGTGCAGTGCTCGCGCAGCCTCACTGATGCCGACATCGAGGCCGCCAAGGCCCGCTACCTCGCCGAAGCCCGGCAAGGAGCCGTACTGGTGTCGCCCGCCATCAGCGAGGGCGAGAAAGCCGTCATGCGCGCAGCCTTGGACGCCAGCCTGCCGCTTATCTTCCTCTCGCCCAACAGCCTCACCCCGTTGAGCAAGCCCGGCGGCCCTTTCATCGAAGCCTGCACACGCGGCGACCTCCTCATCCTCGCCCCATGGCCCGACCGCACCGCCACACAAGACCTCACCCGTGCCGAATGCCTGACCATGAACAGCATGACGGAAAAAATATGCGCCCTATAGTGTAAGATTTCGGCCTCTGATGCGACTATAATATAAAACGACATTTATGAAGAAGACCATCCTCCCCCTCATCGCCCTGCTGTGCCTCGCGCTGGCGGGCTGCTTCCAGAGCCGCCATTCGCTCGTCAGAGTATGCCACCCGACCGACCGCCTGCTACGCCAGGCTCCGACCAAGTATGCCAACCACACGCCCCTCAACACCGGTGACCTGCGCCGCCTTCTGCTGGACGACACCACGCACTACAAGCTGCTCATCGTCTACAGCTACTGCTGTTCCGGCTGCCGCGAAGCCTTCGCCGACACTTACCTGCCGCTGATGCAGGGCCTCGACTCCACGCGCTGCCGCATGTACTTCATCCTCGACGACTGCGGATCACTGCCGTGGAACGACGACTACCTCAGCGCCTACGGCATCACCACCCGCTACTACATGCGCGATGCCGACAGCCTCTTCCTGTGGTACCGCAACGGCAAGGCCACAAACCAGCAGAACTGGACCAACATCGTCAACTACATCACCCAGCCGAGACGCGCCTTCGAGTATTGCAACTATGCGCCGCTCACCCTCGTGGTCAGCCCTGACGGACGCGTGAAGCAGGAATACTGGCAGTTCGACGACCTGGGCTTCCTCACCGCCTACGACCTGCGCGACATGGTGCACCGCGACGCGCTCACGGTCTACGACCTCGACTTCGACCGCATCGACACCACACGCCACCCCTACGTCTGGGGAGTCGACAACATGCCTACGGCCGACACCATCTCCTTCCGCCATTACCAACCACGCCCCAAATACTGTACCCCGGACGGAAAATGCTTCTGATGCCATGAGACGATTGTTTCCACTTGTCTTCACCATCCTGCTGCTTCAAGGTTGCGCACCGATGGCCGGTAGCCCAAAGCATCCGTAGGCACGAGGCCGACTGCCGCGTGGTGCTCGTCTGCAGCGACCCCTTCTTCGCGCAGCACTTCCAGGCACAGAAATAAAAACATTTTGCCCACATCGGGAAAAAGTCGTATCTTTGCCATCCTCAAAGGATGATACCGATGCGCCTCAAAAGACTGATATTGTTGATGCTCGCCCTTGTATGGATGATGCCATGCAAGGCCGAAACGCACTGCCAGCCCACCGCCAAGCTGGTGGACAAGACCTGTGCGGAGCGTCCGCAATGGAGCGACCTGGGTATGTACGACCTGCTGGCAGCGCCCGGTTCGGCTTCTTTGACGCCCCCCTCCACGGTTCGCGTTGTGTCGAACGGAGCCTCGGCGACGGTATCCGCCGGAGGTGTCCACCATCGGATATACGCCTCGGCGGCGGTCAGGCCGCTGACGCATCCCGCCCATATCCATAGAGGCCACATCTATCTGCTGCGCAGCCTCAGACTCTGATTATTTCCATTCTTCAAGTGCATTTTGGGGACGTGAAACGCCACGCCTCCCATTGTGTGTTTATTATATGCGGGCGACCCCTCCTCGCAGGGTGTGTCAGCCCACATAGAATATAGAAGTCAGAAATTGGAAATAATCATGGAATACATCAGAAAATCAATCTATAGCCTACCGGAGATACGCCGCACGCTGCTGCCCCTCTGGTCGGCGTGGGCGCTGACGGCCGTCGGCGTCGCGTGCGGCGTGGTTTACGTCATGGTACCCGACCTGTCGACCGGTGGCGCATCGGCCCTGGTGGGCGGTGTACTTGTAGGCGCCTGCAGCCTGCTGCTGACGCTGTGCTACTACCTCTTCGGCGACTCGCGCCGCCCCTACAGCCGCGAGGTGCATGCCGTGCTGGAGCCCACCTACGCCTATTATTCCTCATCGTTGCAACAGGCTGTGACCGACGCCCTTCAGTCGCACGACGAGAAGGCCCTCGAGCACATCAAACGCCAGGCCACCCCCGAGCTGGCCCTGGTGCGCTACAGCGACAAAGAAGAGCGCGTCTACTATTCGCAGCTGACACGCGTCGACGGAACCCGTTACATTCCGCTGACAGACATCATTATCAACAAAATAAAATAGAAAACACAATGGAACACATACAATCAATCGAAGAACATATCGCCGCCGAGATGGGTGGCAAAATAGAACGCAAACGCAATTCAATACTGGTGCCGCTATTGGTGCTGATTATCGGCATCGGCCTGCTGGTGCTGCTGACGCAGAGCCATCTGAGCGACGCGCTTTCGTCCACCTGCCTCACCGTGGGGCTCATATCCACAGCCTTTGGCCTCATTCTCACTGCCATGAACCTCAGCGGTGCACTCTGCCACTATCGGTATGTGAGCACCGGCAGCCGCATGAAAGACCACAAAGTCTACCTCAACGCCGACGACTATCGCAAGGCCATGGACGCCCTTTCCGACGGCAATACCACGACACTCAGCGACTTGCATCCCGTAACCAGCAGCAACAATATACTGCGCATACTTGTCTGCAAAGACCACTCCATAGCACTGCTGCAACCTTTGCGCGACGAAAACGGACACTTCGCGCCCGATGCACCTGTCAAATGTCTTGTTGGCACAGAAGTTGCACACATCAAATCGTTATGCAAATAGAACTCATCCTACTGGTACTCTCAACACTTTTCTTTGCCAGCATACTGGCAGGCAAGGCGGGCAGCCGTTTTGGCGTGCCCGCCCTGCTTCTTTTTCTCGGTGTGGGCATGCTCTTCGGCAGCGACGGCCTCGGCATCCACTTCGACAACATCAAGGTGGCGCAGATGGTGGGCACCGTGGCCCTCAGCGCCATCCTATTCTCCGGCGGACTGGACACCAAGATCTCGGACATCAAGCCCGTGCTCGGTCCGGGCGTGATGCTGGCCACCGTGGGCTACTTCGTGCCCACTGGCCGCACCATGCTCCATCCGGGCGACCGGCTGATGCTCCTCAGCGACAACCAGCAGGGCCTCGACGACACCCTCCAGCGCCTCGGCATCGGCCCCGACGCCACACCCGACGCCACACCCAAACGCAAGTGGTACAACGTCTTCTTCGACGACATCGACTGACCCGGAGCAACAATCATTTGGTCACCTCGGGAAAAATACGTACTTTTGCAGCCGAAAAAAAACAATAATATGACCCCCCAACTGCACCCCGACACGCTCCCCTTCCTGCGGGAGCTGATGATGAACAACAACCGCGAATGGTTCAACGCCCATAAACCCCATTGGCTGGAGATCAAGGCCGCCTTCGACGACTTCACGCAGGGCCTTATCGACGAGATGTCCAAACACGACGACACCCTCGTCGGCCTGACGGCCAAGAACAGCGTCTACCGCATCTACCGCGACACGCGCTTCTCGCCGGACAAGACGCCCTACAAGACCCACGTCTCGTGCTTCCTCTCCTCATGGGGGCTGAAGAACAGCGGCGTGCCGGGCTACTACTTCCAGATCGGCGCCGAGGAAGCCTACGGCCTCACCGGCACCTGCAACCTCGGCGGCGGCATCTTCATGCCCACGCCCGAAGCGCTGAACGCCATCCGCCAAGAGATTTTCTACTGCCCCGACGAATTCATCAGCATCATGAGCGAGCCCTCGTACAAGAAATACTTCGGCAACACCTTCTTCACCACCAAGGTGCTGAGCCGCGTGCCCAAGGGCTACCCCGCCGACTGGGAACATGCCGACCTGCTGAAATACAAGGACTACTGCACCGCCTACACCATGCCCGACCGGATGCTCACCAGTCCGAAGCTCTTCGACGAGGTGATCAAGGTGTGGCGCGCCAGCGTGCCGCTGAACCGCTTTGTGCAGCGCGCCATGGAAGACCTGCGCTGAGCATTAGACATCAAATGACATACCGCCCGTGATAGCTGTCGGGGTCGACAGCCATCACGGGCGTTCTGTTTAGGCACGCGGCGGCATTCTCAAACCAACATTCTATTGACATTCAAATAGCATACTCCTTATCAACTCTTACTAAAAAAAGATATGATAAATAGTAGGTATAGAGCATAGTAAGAGTATAGTAAGACTTAGTGGTAAGAGATAACTGACAATCAGGGCGTTGCAAAGGCAGAAAAAAGGCATTTTCCGGGCGTTTTTCAAAAAAGCGAATTATTTTCCGCGAGGCATACCAAAAGCGTGATAACTACGTTAGTACGGGCATGTTGATAGGAGAAACCATAGCATTGGCGGTGGCGCTGTCGTGGACGGCCACAGCCCTCTTTGCCGAGGTCGGTTCGAAACGCATGGGCTCGCTGCCCTTCAACTCGGTGCGAATGATGATGTCGCTCATGATGCTTGTGCCAACCCTGTGGCTGACGATGGGTGTGCCGTGGCCGCGCTACGCCGACGGACCCACGTGGCTGTGGCTGCTGCTGAGCGGCGTGGTGGGCTACACCATCGGCGACTACTGTCTGATGCAGGGCTACATAGTCATAGGCTCGCGCATGGGGCAGCTCTTCATGACCCTCTCGGCGCCCACGGCGGCGCTCACCGGACGCCTGCTGCTGGGCGAGCGGCTGAGTCCCCTGGCATGGGTGGGCATGGCGGTGACACTCAGCGGCATAGCCATATCCATACTGGGCAAACGCGAAGCCACAGCCGACGGCCAGCGGCACACCGCGATAGGCACACGCCTGCCGGCTCGCGGCATAGCCTACGCCGCCATGGCCGGAGTGTGCCAGGGTGTGGGCCTGGTGCTGAGCAAGGTAGGCCTCGGCCACTACGACACAGCCCTGGCCGCTGCCGGACTGACGCGGGCCGACGTGCCTGCCGAAGCCGTGCTGCCGTTGCCGCTCGACATATCCATCCCCTTCGCAGCCACGATGATACGCGGCTCGATAGGCCTCTGCGGATTCCTGCTGCTGCTCTTCTTGATGCACCGCGACGGCATGGCCCAGCTGCGCCGTGCCGTAGGCGACCGCCGCGCCATGCGCGCCGCCTTCTTCTCGATGGTGTTCGGACCCTTTAT
>JAFVWV010000031.1 GCA_017501495.1 Bacteroidales bacterium
CCTTCGACAACTTCTACATCGTCTGCCGCCTGGTCGACGGTCGCTACCCGAACTATGAGGCAGCCATACCCAAGGACAACCCCAACAAACTCTTGATTGACCGCCAGTCGTTCCTCGCCACCCTGAAGCGCGTCAGCATCTTCGCCAGCGAGGCCACCCGCCAGGTGCGCCTCTCGATCGGCGCCGACCGCCTCGAGATTTCGGCTGAGGACCTGGAATTCTCCAACAACGCCAAAGAAAGCATACCCTGTCAGTATGAGGGCGACCCGATGGACATCGGATTCAACGCCAAGTTCCTCACCGAGATGCTGAGCAACCTCGACAGTGAGCAGGTGCTCATCGAGCTCTCGCATCCCTCTCGCGCGGGTATCATATTCCCCTACAAAGAAAGCAGCGATGAACAGGCTGACGACATACTGATGCTTGTCATGCCCGTGATGCTTGCCAACTGATTATGAAGAATAAAGTAAACCTCTGGGGCACACACGGCGCCACGGTGCTCGGCATCACACTGGTGCTCTTCATGCTGGGATTGCTGCTCGGCGTGGAGTACCACTCATACCGCTTGACACACGACGCCCAGGAACGCATTACCTACAAGGTCGACCTATCGCCCGATGTGAGCGACTCGCTGGCCTTGGTGCGCAAAAGCGAAGTCGAAGCCATGGCGTATGTGAAACATGTGGACTACATCTCGAAGCAGAAAGCCGCCGAGATATTCAGCGAAGACCTCGGCGAAGACTTCGTGGGTTTCATCGGCTACAACCCCCTCTACCCTTCGTTGATGGTCAACTTCAACGTCAGTCTGCTGCCCGACAACAGTTCCGAGGTGCTCGACCGGTTCTGCGCCGAGGTCGGACGCATGGAGGGCGTCACCGGTGTGGCTTATCAGGAGAATGTGGTCGGCGAACTGCGCGAGGTATTCTATAAACTCACGTGGTTCCTGATAGTCTTCATAGCACTGCTGCTCATCATCACCATCGTCCTGATTGCCGCGCTGATACGCATAGCCATCTATGGCCAGCGCGAGACCATCCGCACTATGCGTCTGGTCGGAGCCAAGGCGTCGTTCATCGCCCGTCCGTTCCTGTGGCGCAGCGTGTGGTACGGTGCCTTCGGCGGCATTATAGCCTCGGCCTTGACGGTGATAACCTTGTGGGTCTGCAGCAATCAGTTCGGATGGGACCTCTTGGCCACCGAACATTGGTTGTGGTATGGAGCCATCGCAGCGACGCTGGTCATTGTCGGTGTCGCAATAGCATACGCTTCGACATTGTTCACAGTACGTAGCTACATAGCCAAACATTAATCAAAAAATATGGACAACAAAGTCATAAACACCGAAGAAAAGAAAGAGACCACAATGGTGTTCTCGCTTGTCAACTATATCCTTATGGGGGCTGGCCTTGTACTGCTGGCCATAGGCTATATCCTGCTTGCCGGCGGAGGGTCTGACGACCCCAATGTGTTCAATCCGGCCATGTTCGACACCCGTCGCCTCTATGTTGCGCCGATACTGATAGTGCTCGGCTTTGTGGTCGAGATAGCCGCCATCATGTATAAGAAGAAGTAAGCTATGGAATGGTTTGAAGCATTGGTGCTTGGAATTATTCAGGGCCTCACTGAATACCTTCCCGTTAGTTCGAGCGGACATCTGGTTATCGGGCACGAACTCTTCGGTATAGGAACAGGAGAAGAGAAATTGGCGTTCACCGTCCTTCTGCATGTGGCCACCGTGTTGAGCACTGTTGTCATCCTGTGGAAAGAAATAGTGTGGCTCTTCACCGACCTCTTCAAATTCAAATGGAACGAGGGCACCAAGTACATAGTCAACATCATCATTTCGATGATACCAGTCGGAATTGTAGGCTTGTTTTTCAAAGACAAAGTCGAAGCCATCTTCGGCAGTGGTCTGCTGGTGGTCGGCATCTGCCTTCTGGTGACGGCCACACTGTTGGCGTTCAGCTATTTCGCAAAGCCTCGCCAGCGTGAAAAAATCTCGCCTCTGCATGCTTTCATCATAGGCATTGCGCAGGCTGTGGCCGTGCTGCCCGGCCTCTCGCGTTCGGGAAGCACCATCGCAACAGGCCTGCTTTTAGGCAACAAGAAAGAGAAACTTGCCCAGTTCTCTTTCCTGATGGTAATTCCTCCAATACTCGGTGAGGCATTGCTTGATGTGAAAAAGGTGGCAGACGAGGGACTCGCCGCTTCTATGGGCGGCATCAGTCCGCTGGCCGTAGCTGTCGGTTTCCTTGCAGCCTTCGTGGTTGGATGCCTCGCATGCAAATGGATGATCGACATAGTGAAGAAAGGCAAACTCATTTGGTTCGCTCTCTACTGTGCCGTCGTTGGATTGGCAGCCATAATCTTCGCATGATTACGCTTGAGCAGTTGCAGGCTGGCTTAGTTCTGCCTATCGACAAACCCAGGCAATGGACGTCTTTTCAAGCAGTCAACAAAGTCAAGGCCGTAATACGTAACGTCTACGGCATTAAAAAGTTCAAAATAGGCCATGCCGGAACCCTTGACCCCCTGGCCACCGGCTTGTTGCTTGTTTGTGTTGGAAAGGCCACAAAGGACATCTCATCGCTCCAGGACGGAGACAAGGAATATACAGGAACCATGGTGATTGGCGCCACGACACCCTGTTATGACCTTGAGCAAGCGATTGACCGATACTATCCATACAATCATATCACTTCCGAGCTGTTGGAGCAGACGCGTCATAGGTTCGAGGGGGCTATTATGCAAGTGCCGCCGATGTTCAGCGCCGTAAAGGTTGATGGCCAAAGGGCCTATGAATTTGCTCGCCGCGACGACCCTACAGTCACCATACAGCCCAAGACAGTCCCTGTCCACAGTTTCGAAATCACTGATTTCCGGCAAGGGGGTGACGCATGCGAGTTCGAGGACACAAGTATTCACCAGACACCAGACAGGTCTAAAATAACTGAGGCTAGACTTCATCTATACGACAATCCTCAAGGCGAAGTGCCGTCACACCTGCCACAGGTCGACTTCCGCATTCGTTGCGGCAAGGGGACATACATCCGCTCGCTGGCCCGCGATTTTGGAGAAGCACTTGGCAGCGGAGCATTCCTGTCGGCCCTGCGTCGCACGCAAATCGGTGAATACCGTGTCGACCAAGCCATGCCACTTTCGCAGGTGCAGAACTTCTTTCTCGGATAGCACGCATAAATCACAAAAGTGTAACAATTAATTTGTTGCATTTGTGAAAAATGCGTATCTTTGCATTTGTACATTCGTGTACAAATGGACGTAATGATTTATACACCAGTTAGAAACATAAAATAATATACCCATGAAAAAACGTTTATTGCCATTGTTGTTCCTGTTTGGAGCCGTCGCTGTGACGTCGTGTGTCCGGACTGAGGATATCGACCTTTTGAAGCAACCGATACATGTGCAAGGCGAGATTGATCCGAATCTTGGTGTGCCTATAGCAGAAGGCCAGATGACCTTCAGCGATGTATTCAGCTTGCTCAGCAGTACCTATTCAGGATTGGTGGATCCGGATTCGAACACGATTACAATTTACTATGAGGCCACAAAGCATGATTCGATAATGGCTGGCAACCTCATAACCATGCCTGCAATGACTAAGGGTACCCTTGTATCGGTCGATACCACTATTGGCTACAGTGTCAATATCAACCTCTTCGACGATGTTTCGATGCAGGATATTGTCGACGGTAACATTGACATCAATCACTTCTTTGTCAATTTAAATGTTGGTCTTGTCGGCCGTTGCGGCACCAATGTATCGCAGGGTATGAAAGACACAATCAACAGCTTCGTGACAGCTGTGTTCGACAGTCTTGTTGTCACATACGAGGACCACAATGGAGTGGTGCACACCAAGAGCGATGTCGACATGACACCGTCGGTGGTGCGCCTCGACACAATCGTCGATCATTATAAATCGTTTTCCATCAAGGCCGACATGGCGGATATCGTCAACTCGATGCCGAGGCGCGTCAGTGCTGCCATCCGTTTCCGCTTCGATATTGACGAGAGCATTTTTAACCTCAGCTTCAGCAATATCACTTATTTCAACCAGCTCATGGACAGCATCAAATTGACCAAACTCATATATGATGCCGACCTCAAGGTTGAGTTCCCGTTCGATATACATATTGGATATCTGCCTTACAGTTTCACACTTGATTTGGGCGAAGGCGGACTTTCGAGTCTTAATCTTGATTCTATGGCGGCTGCATTGGGCGATGCTGATGTTGATGTAGAACTCAAGGAGTCTGATCTCAACTTCCGCTTTGTCAACGGCATCCCGATGAATATCAACATTGCCACGTGGATGCTCGACGAGAATAAGATTCCGGTTGGAGCTCCGCTCATTGCAGACACAACCATTGCCGCTTCTGGCACTATCGATGTCGGCGACAATACCGCCGAGGCCGATCCGGCAAATCCGACGACAACTCTTGTTACGATGAAACTTAACAAGGAGATGCTCGACCGTTTGAAACAAACCAGATATATGCGTTTCGATATGGCTCTGCACACTAATACCGGACATGTCAAGATCAAGAAAACAGACTATCTGAATGTCAAGGCTCTCGTCAAGTTGCATCCATCGCTCAATATCGACATTCCCGTAACTGACGACGGTTTGCTCTAAACCTTAATTTTGGGAGGAAATAAAGATGAAAAAACATATCGTACTTTTTGCTGCTATCCTGGCTTGCGTGGGCATTGCAAACGCACAGTACAACGAGACCAACAATCTCTATTATAACGCTTTCCGTATGCCTCAGAGCAATCAGCTCAATCCCGCTTTTATGCCAAACAAGACCAGTGTCTACGTGATGCTGCCCGATGCAGGCATCCGTTTCGGGAGCCCGCTGGCTATCAATGACTTTGTTCATAATCAAGGCGACACCATGACGGTCATCAGCATCAACGACATGCTTGGTGCCCTCAACAACGACAATCGTTTCCGAATTGGTATCGAAGCTAATATTCTCGGTTTCGGTTTCAAGGTGCATCATACTTTCTTTAATTTCAATACGCGTATTGTTTCAAATGTCAATGTCGGATTGCCAATCGGCACTATCAATGCTCTACTTCACGGCAATGTCGATGAGAACGGCAACGCTATCAAAGAAGTGACTTTTATGGATGGTAGTCTTTTCAACGCACAAGGGTATGCCGAAATCAGTATCGGTGGCGGTCACTATTTTGAACCAATCGGTCTTACGGTCGGTGCCCACGCCAAGTTGCTATACGGCCTCTTTAATGCGCAGACTGACAATACCCGTGCTGTGCTCGTCACCGAAGACAACTACGACAAACTGAAGGTCGACATGTACTACCAGCTTCAGTTGGCTTCTGCCGCTCCGCTCGACACCGCCGGTATACACATGCCGCAGATAAACGATCTCTTCAATATTGGAAAAGCCAATACCGGTGTGGCATTTGACCTGGGTGCCAAATACGACCTTGGTCCATTCAGTTTCTCGCTGGCCATCAACGATCTCTCGGCAGGTATCCACTGGAAGCACAATGTGATGTCATACACGCCGGAGGGCGGCCATGTCACTGCTGAGTTTGCCGGTTACAATGCCGGAACGATTGTCAATGCCGGTCAGGTCAACAACGATTCCATCACCGCCTACTGGCAGGAGGTGGTCGATAATCTTACCCCCGCCGCCGATTCTGTCGGTGACTATTGGTACAGCATACCGACCAAAATCAATCTTGGCGCCAGTTACAATTTTGCCAAGATGCTCCGTGCCGGCATTCTTTTCCATGGCCAGTTCGACCGCGGTCTGTTGAGCAAGAGCAACAAATATGAACTCGACCTCGGCGACGGCGTTGCCAACACTTTCCGTTTCAATACCACCCTTACCGTTGGAGTCAACCTCTTCAACTGGGCAGAACTGACCCTCGGATCGTCCATCGTCTACGATGGCAATAAAATCCAGCCCTTCAATCCCGGCATGAACCTCGTGATCACTCCTGCCACAGCTGTCCAGCTCTACCTCACCGCCGACTATATCAGCAGCATTTACCTCGTCGAGGCCAAGGCCTTCAATGTACGTTTCGGCATGAACGTACTTATTGGCGGTGGTAGCAAAATCTCCCAAAACTAACTTTAGGCCATGAACATTATCGCCATCGTCGGACGCCCCAATGTGGGCAAGTCAACCCTCTTCAACCGCCTCACCGAGAGCCGCGATGCCATCGTGGACAGCGTCAGTGGCGTCACAAGCGACCGCCAGTATGGCCACGCTGACTGGAATGGGAAACGTTTTTCGTTGATTGATACCGGCGGCTATGTCATGGGTGGCGACGACGAATTCGAAGTCGAGATACGCAAGCAGGTGGCCCTCGCTATCGATGAGGCCGACGAGATTCTCTTTGTCGTCGATGCCCGTGAAGGCCTTACCCCTATGGACGAGGATGTGGCCGACATTCTTCGCCGCTCGCCCAAACCGGTATTTCTCGCCGCCAACAAGGTGGACAACAGCGCCCAGATGGATGGTTTGGCAGAGTTCTATGCCCTTGGCCTCGGCGATCCCTACCCTATCGCCGGAATCACAGGCAGCGGCACTGGCGACCTGCTCGATGCTCTCGTCAAAGACTTCGACTCCGGCGAGGACGATCCCACTGACGGCCTGCCCCGCATCGCTGTGGTCGGCCGCCCAAATGTGGGCAAGTCGTCGTTTATCAACATGATTACAGGAGAGCACCGCTCCGTAGTGACTCCTATCGCGGGCACCACTCGCGACTCTATATACACCCACTACAACCTTTTCGGCTTCGACTTCAATTTTGTCGACACCGCCGGCCTGCGCCGTAAGTCGAAGGTGAGCGAAGACCTTGAGTTCTATTCCGTCATGCGTTCGGTGCGCGCCATCGAGGCTTCCGACGTATGCATCCTTATGCTCGACGCCAGCCAAGGCCTCGAACAGCAGGACCTCAACATTTTTTCCCTCATCCAGCGCAACAACAAGGGTGTGGTGGTGGTGGTTAATAAGTGGGATCTCGTTGAAAAAGAGACCAACACCCACCGCGATTTCGAGGAACTCATCAAAAGCCGTATCGCTCCGTTCGACGATGTGCCTATCATTTTCACTTCGGTCATAAACAAGCAGCGCATCTTCAAGGTGCTCGAAGCTGCTCGCCAAGTCTATGAAGCCCGCAGCCGCCACATTGGCACCTCCGAGCTCAACGACCGTCTGCTGCCTATCGTCAAGGAGCAGAATCCGCCGCCATCGGTCAAGGGCAAATGGGTTAAAATAAAATACATCACCCAGCTGCCGACGCCCTATCCTCAGTTTGTCTTCTTCTGCAACCTGCCGCAGTATGTACGCGACCCTTACCGTCGCTTTGTCGAAAACCGCATGCGTGAGATGTGGGACTTCCACGGTGTACCGATGACCATCTATTTCCGTGCCAAATAGAGGCGTTTGGCATGTTTTTTGCAATGCAAGGTTTGAATACGTATAATATAAATAAAGAATAACATCATGAAAGTAACCGAACAAAACTTCGAAGAGATTATCGCCTCTGGCAAGCCCGTCATGGTCGATTTTGGCGCCACCTGGTGCGGCCCCTGCAAAGCCCTCGCCCCCCGTGTCGAGGAAATTGAGAAAGAATACGAAGGCCGCGCCGTCATCGGCACTGCCGATGTCGATGAGTGCAGCGATCTCGCCGCCCGCTTCCGTATCCGCAACGTACCCACCGTCATCTTCTTCAAAGGTGGCGAAGCCGTCGACAAATGTGTAGGCCTTGTGGCCAAAGAAACTCTCGCCGAGAAGCTGAACGCCCTGCTTTGATGGATCAAAGCAATATCTCTCGCTACAAATCCCTCGACTTCTTTGCACGGCAAGTGGTCGAGGGATTTATCACCGGTCGCCATCGCAGTCCATTCCATGGCTTCTCGGTCGAATTCTCTGATTATCGCCAGTACAACACAGGCGAGAGTACCCGCAACATCGACTGGCATCTCTATGGTCGTACAGACCGTCTGTATGTCAAGCAGTTCGAAGAAGAGACCAATCTGCGCTGCCAACTGCTGATTGACCATAGTACTTCTATGTATTT
Source organism: Bacteroidales bacterium (assembly GCA_017501495.1). Taxonomy (GTDB): domain Bacteria; phylum Bacteroidota; class Bacteroidia; order Bacteroidales; family P3; genus Colimorpha. The sequence goes on from JAFVWV010000031.1 coordinate 8,092, forward strand.
CCCGCTCGACTGTCATGGCAATGTCGAACACCCCAACAAGATAACCTTCGCGGCCTATGCTGCTGCCGTGCTCGTCGACCTTCTTCACCGCCAACGCGATGCCTTCGGCCTCAGCCTCATTTCCGACACCATTGACCTTCAGACGCCGTGCCGCTCCAGTGCCGTGCACCAGCGATATCTTTTCGGTCTGCTCGACCAGCTGCTGCAACCTGTCAAGGCCGAGGACCGTCCTCTGCGGCATACCTCGCTTGCCGAGGCAATCCATCTCACCGCCGAACAGATGCACCGTCGATCGCTTGTGGTCATCTTCACAGATGCTCTTGTATCCCCGGATGCCGTCGAACCTCTCTTTGATGCCCTGCGCCATCTGCGCCACAACAAACATGAAGTCATCCTCTTCCATACCTACGACTTCGCCCATGAAGTCGACCTCGACTACGATGCACGCCCACATCGTTTTGTCGACCTTGAGAGCGGACGCGAATTGCGCCTGCAGCCGTCCGAGGTGGCCGCTGCCTACCGCGCGCAGATGAAGTCCCTCTTCGCCGACATTGCCCGACGCGCTATGCAATACAATATCGACTATATACCAGTCGACATCGCCCAGGGCTTCCATCAAGTGATGCAACCCTTTCTGATCAAGCGCAGCAAGGTCTGACACAAAACTTTATTTCAACCGCACAAAAAGCGAAATCAGGGCCATTTTTTGCATGGTCTAATCGTTTGTTATACTGTATTATAGATTGACCATCTCTTACTCTGCTCTATACCTGCGCTAAGCCCGCCATATAAATAAGATTACTTCAGTAGGCATTGATATAGCGCGGGCTACTTGAACTGCGGTCTGTGCTGATACTCGGGCATTAATGATGTTGGCTTTTGGCCATTAATGGGATGAATCCTTATAGCAGACAGATAGACCGGGGAAACTATGGCACCTGATAAAAAATACAGTCAGTCGATAGATGGTCGAAAGGTCGGCAATCTATCGTTGTGACAAAGACTTAGAACCTCTTTGCCGTATGGTTTGATTTGGGGGCGAAACAAGTTGATAAACAGTGGTAAAACCACACATAAAAACGCGAAACTCATCGCGACGGCACAGAATCAATCGCCGTGTGTTGATAAAATATTGAAAATAATTGGTGTCAATTGATTTTTTTTTCATATCTTTGCACTCGGTTAAATTAGCAAAAAACAATACAATAAATATACAAAGATGAGTACAAGAAAATACACGCTGGTTATCAATCCCGGCGCTACGTCGACCAAAGCCGCCATATACGAAGGCGAGACAGAAGTTTTCACCGAGAACCTCTCCCACCCCATTGAAGAAATTCAAAAATTCAAGGAAGTGGCCGATCAGTTTGAGTACCGCAAGGGCGCCATCCTCGACATGGTGAAGCGCCACGGCATCGGTACCGACGAGATCGCCGTTGTCATGGGCCGCGGCGGTTTGACCCGCCCCTGCGAGAGCGGATGCTATCGCGTCAACGAGCTGATGAAAGAAGAATGCCATGCCGGTATCCAAGGCAAACACGCCTGCAACCTTGGCGCTCTGATCAGCGACGCCATCGCCACCGAGATAGGTCTCCCCTGCGCCTACATCGCCGACCCCGGCATCGTTGACGAGCGTCCCGACTTCGCAAAAATCAGCGGTCACCCCGTATTTGACCTCGACCCTGCACGCGAGGGCGTTATCTGGCACTGCCTCAACCAGAAAATGACCGCCAAACTCTATGCCCGCGAGCTTGGCAAGAAATACGAAGACCTCAACCTCATCATCGCCCACATGGGCGGCGGCGTGAGCGTCGGTATCCATAACCACGGCAGGGTTGTCGAGGTGAACCGCGCCCTCTGCGGACTCGGCGCCTTCTCGCCCACCCGTTGCGGCTCCATCAACGCCAGCAAGCTTATCGAGGTGGCCTGCAGCGGCAAATACACCGAGGCCCAGCTCAAAAAGATGGTCACCGCTGAGGGCGGCTTTGTGGCCTATCTGGGCACCAATGATGCATACGAGGTGGAAAAGAAAGCCTTGGCCGGCGACAAGAAATGCCAAATGCTGGTCGATGCCTTCACCTATCAGGTAAGCCTTGAAATCAGCCGTCTGGCTGCTGTCGTCAATGGCAAAGTCGACGCCATCCTCCTCACCGGCGGCATAGCCTACAGCAAGCCGTGGATGCAGATGATCACAGACCGCATCGGCTGGATTGCCCCCGTCAAGGTCTACAAAGGCGAGAACGAGATGCTTGCCTTGGCCATTTGCGGCAAAGAGGTGCTCGACGGCGTCGAGGTGAAAGAATACAAATAAGCCGCCACTCCGATGAACAATCAGAAGTTCGCCGTTGCGCTCGCTGTCGTCCTCATGGCCGGCATCGGCACTGCCAACGCACAGGATGTGAAGATAAAAAAAGGCAAGGCCACTATGACCGAGCAACAGTACCTTGAGCTTAAAGCCAAGGCCGACGCCTACGACCAAGCGCAGGCCGAGCTTCAGAAGGCTCGCAAGGCGGTGGAATCCAGCCACCCAGCAACCTTTACAGACTCGGCATCCTACGCTATCGGACGCGACGTCTTCCACCAATGGCAAAGCCAGGAACTCGGCATAAATGGCTCTATGGCTGGTCAAGCCATGCGCGACTGCATGACAGGCCAGGAACAGCTCAACGACCGCGAGTCGGCCCAATTGCTGCGCCGTTTCCAGCAGCAGTTCGAGCAACGCCAGCGTGCAGGTGTGCAGGAAAACATCCGTGCCGGAGAGAAGTTCATGGCCGAAATCAGCAACAACAAATCGGTCTATACCACTAAAAGCGGTTTGAAATACCGCCGTGTGAAAGAAGGCAACGGCAAGCGTCCCAAGGCCACCGACCGCGTGAAAGTGCATTACACGGGCACGCTGATAAACGGCAAAAAGTTCGATAGCAGCATAGACCGCGGCGAGCCTATCACCTTTGCCCTCAATCAGGTTATTCCTGGTTGGACTGAAGGTCTGCAGCTGATGGACGAGGGCTCGACGTACATGCTCTACATACCCTACAATCTCGGCTACGGCGAGCAACCAATGGGAGACATCCCTGCAGGCTCGACCCTTGTCTTCGAAGTGCAGCTGTTAGAGATCAATCCGAAATGAACACCTACGGCGAACGCTTCAGAGTAACAACCTACGGCGAGTCTCACGGACTCGCCGTAGGCGCAATTATCGATGGATGTCCGGCCGGCATCGCCATCGACATGGACGCAATTGCATCGGCTTTGGCCAGGCGCCGCAACGAGGCTCCGCGTCAAGAAGTCGACGAAGTGCGCTTCCTCTCAGGCTTGAAAGACGGCATCACTCTCGGAACACCCATAGCATTCGAAATCGACAACGTCCAAGCCCGTCCTGCCGACTATGATGTGCTGCAGCACTGCTTTCGCCCCGGGCATGCTGACTACACCTACCAGATGAAGTATGGCCTGCGTGACCATCGCGGTGGCGGACGCGCATCGGCTCGCGAGACGGTGGCCCGCGTGGTGGCAGGATGTATCGCTCGACAACTTATGCCCGAAGTGGATATTGCTGCTACCGTCGCCATTCCCCTCCCCGACCGCGACGACGACACACGTGGTGGCATAGTCAGTTGCCGCATCGATGGAATACCAGTCGGCATCGGCGAACCGCTCTTTGGAAAACTCGGTGCACAGTTGGCTGCGGCCATGATGAGCATTCCCTCTGCCATAGGCTTCGAAATGGGTTCTGGTTTTGCTGCTGCTGGTATGTACGGCAGCGAATTCATCGACCGTTGGAACCCCGACGGCTCTACGCAGACAAATCATTGCGGTGGCGTCCAAGGCGGTATAAGCAACGGCATGCCGATTGAGTTTCGCGTTGCATTTCATCCAGTGGCCACTCTGCCGCAAGAGGTCGAATGCCTTGGCGACGACGGATTGATGCATCCCTTGTCGGTCGGAGGTCGCCATGATCGCTGCGCTGTACAGCGTGCCCCGGTTATTGTCGAGGCCATGACGGCCTTGTGTTTGATAAACTATTTATTATGAAGAAATATATTCTTACGTTGAGCCTGTTGGCAATCGTACTTGTCGGTTGCCATAACGATTCGTTCACCATCAGCGGCACCATAGACGGAGGTGCCAACAAGACCGTTTGGCTGGAGGAGATCGCTCCTGACGGACCGCTCTTTATCGACAGCATCCGGCTCGACAGCAAAGGCCGCTTCAAGTACACATACAAGATGCCTTATCGCAGCATGTACAATCTTCACGTGTCGGCAGACAATTACATCGTCACTTTGCCCGACTATGGCGAACGACTTAAAATTGATGGCAGTTGGGACAACCTCTCTCTGACATACACCATCTCTGGTTCACCAGAAAGCCAGTCGCTATGGGAACTGCAGCAAGTGTCGAATGAAGGGGCGCAGGTGCTTCGCCAGCTTGTCGACACCAGTGACTTTTATGCAGTGCAACTTGCTCGCGGTCTGGTCGACGATGCCACTGTGGTGGAAAAACATAAGATGACTGATTCCATATATCATGCCGCCTTTGCGGAACAGCAGAAATATATGTGCAACTTCATCGACAATAACCAAGGTTCGCTTGCGACACTCATTGCACATTACAAACCGTTCAACAACCGTCCGCTTATCGATGCCCGTAATCCAGAGGCTCTCGAATGGTACGACCGTGTGCTCGAAGGTCTGCAACAGCGCTACCCCGACAATCCGCATACTGTGCGCTTCCAGACGACAACAGAGCGCCTGCGCAGCAGCTTCTCAGAAGAGTGACTTCTCGCGCAGCACTCCGTGATATAGTCGGTCGTGACATATACCGCATTGGGAATACCCCAGTGCGGTATAATATTTTTCAAGTTTATGATTGCCTATGGCCGAATCGAGTCTCAGTATGCCGACACCGTTCGCAACGGCATATTGTTCCACGTATTTCATCATGGCCACACCCGCATTGGCACAAGCAGGATCAGTGACGAGATGATGCAGATAGTAGGCTTTGCCCTCTGACAAAGGCCGTTCGAGCTGACCGTCGTGCGTCCATCGAATATCCTCGGTATACAGTGCTATGCCGACCACAACCTGTCCGTTCCATTCTCCGACGAGGAAACGGTCTATGTTTGCTTCCCAATATTCTCGGGGGTATCGGCCGAAATAGTCAGTCTCGTTCCATTGGTGCAGGCCTACGTCGTTCATCCAGTCGATGCGCATCTGCACCAGCTTCATAATGGCATCTACGTCTGTCGGTTTCGCCTTTCTGAATAATATATCTTGCATGATAAAAAAAGAGGGTGCCTCCCCAGGGAGACACCCTCTTGTGGTTTAATTTGATTAGTGCAGGAATGCCAGCAAGATACCGGCAGCCACAGCCGAACCGACCACGCCGGCCACATTGGGACCCATGGCGTGCTGCAGCAGGTAGTTGGTCTTGTCGTATTCGAGTCCGACGTTGTTCGACACACGGGCTGCATCTGGCACGGCGCTGACGCCGCTGTTGCCGATGAGTGGGTTGATTTTGTTGCCTTCTTTGAGGAAGAGGTTCATGATCTTGACGAAAAGAACACCGCAGAAGGTGGCCACGATGAACGAACCGGCACCGAGACCGAAAATCATAACCGACTTGCCTGTGAGGAATACCGAAGCTTGGGTCGAAGCGCCGACGGTGATACCGATGAGCAGGGTGCAGACGTTGACGACGGCGTTGGATGCCACGTCGGAGAGGCGCTTGGTGACACCGCACTCTTTAAGCAGGTTGCCAAAGAAGAGCATGCCAAGCAGAGGCAGGCCGCTCGGGACGATGAAGGCGCAGAAGATGAGACCGATAATCGGGAAGGTGATTTTCTCGAGCTTCGAGACCTGGCGCGGCGGCTTCATACGGATGGTGCGTTCTTTTTTGGTGGTGAGCAGTCGCATGATGGGCGGCTGTATGACGGGCACAAGAGCCATGTAGCTGTAGGCCGAGACGGCGATGGCGCCCATCAGGTCTGGAGCCAGCTGGCTGGAGATGAAGATGGCTGTGGGACCGTCGGCACCACCGATGATGCCGATGGCACCGGCCTCGTTGGGCATGAATCCCAGTGCGAGTGCGCCCATGTAGGCGGCGAAGATACCGACCTGAGCGGCAGCGCCAATGAGCATCAGTTTGGGGTTGCTCAACAGTGCAGAGAAGTCTGTCATGGCACCGATGCCGAGGAATATCAGCGGTGGGTACCAACCGTTCTGCACACCATGGTACAGGATATTGAGCACCGAGCCTTGTTCGTAGATGCCGATTTTCAATCCCGGGTAGAACGGAATGTTTCCGATAATCATACCGAATCCGATTGGCACAAGGAGAAGGGGCTCGAACTCATACTTGATTCCGAGGAATATGAAAGCAAGACCGATGAGGATCATTGCTCCGTGGCCGAGAGTGAAGTTTGCTATGCCGGTGTACTCCCAGAACTGCACGAGCTGGGTCGACATGAACTCCATGAAGCCACCTGTTGCTAACAAGTCAAACATTGTCTTCTGTTTTTAAATAGGGTTTAACCAATGACAACCAGTACATCGCCCTCGAGGACGCTGTCGCCCTTGCGGACTTTGACTTCTTTGACGGTACCGGCAACGTCGGCCTCGATGTTGTTTTCCATCTTCATGGCTTCGAGCAGGACGACTGTCTGGCCTTCCTTGACTGTGTCGCCAACATTGACGAAGACGTCGAGGATGGTGCCGGGCAGCGGGGTCTGCACCTTGCTGCCGGCAGCGGGGGCGTTGCTCTTCTGCACGCTTCCGCCGGCTGCGGGTGCCACGTGCGCGGCGGCCGGACGCGGGGCGGGGGCTTTCTTCTGCTGTTTCATCTCCTGGTCGACGGTGACGGTGTATTCGGTGCCGTTGACGCTGAGTTTTATCTCCTGGCCTTCGACCTCGTTGATGTCAACGTTGTAGTCGTTGCCGTTTATCTTGAGCTTATAATTTTTCATGACTTATTTTCTGTTGTTAAAGTATTGGTTCATGTTGTAGTACTTGGCGTTCCACGGTGTCCACTCGCGTTCCACTTTCTGTATGGTGATGACGGTGTCTTCCTCGTCGTGGAGTTCGTCGTTGTAGAGGTGGATGGCTGCCGCTATGGCTGCATATATCTCCTCTTCGGCCGAGCTGCCGCTTGAGACCGGCTTCACGGCCGGCGACTTTGTGGAGGTGCCTTTTTCCTTGCTGCGTTTTTCGGCGCTGACTATCAGTTTGCCGGAGCCGGAAATGATCAGTGCGATGCAGACGAGGGCGATGAACACGACGGCCACTGCGGTGGCGGTCAGGCCGATGCCCACGGGGTCGGCGCTTTTGATTTTCTCTGACTGTTTGGCCACGCGGTAATGGTGGGTCATGATCTGGCCGTTGGCGAACTGCTCAAGATCCAGACGGTGGAGCGGCAGGACGTTGATGTCGTAGCCGTAGGGGTTGCGGCCAAGGACAATCAGTGTGCCGCCTTGACGGTGCATGGCGTACATAGGGCTCTGGAACGGGCGGCGGGCCAACTCGTTGAGGTTCGAGTCGAGGATCGCCACGTAGGCCGAATCGTTGACGGCCGATGCCAGCACCAGCACGTAGGGACCCATGGCGCTGACGCTTACCGGGCGCAGTATGTTCTTCAGGTCGTGGCGTTTGTATGTTTTGTCGGTCTTGAAGCTGGCGGAGGTGTCCATCGTGCGGTCTTCACCGATTTTGACCAGGTGGACGCTGCATTCGACGCTGTCGATGGCCACGAAGGCGCCCAGGTCGGGGGCATAGCAGATCTTGACGCTCTGGAAGTCGATCGAAGGCGTCAGCGCATGCATCGGGCAGCCTTGGTGCGGAGCCTGCTCCTGAGCCTCGGGGGCCTGACCGTGGTGGTGCGGGCCTTCGGCGGGCGGCTGGGCCATGGCTATCAGCGTTGCCATGCTGAGCAGACCTGCCAATAGCATTTTATAAATGGTATTCATTGTTTACACTAATTGATTTGTTTCCACTTATCATCAAAACAAGAATCAGTCTTTCTGCATGGATAGTTTGCAGTGGATGGCATTCCGGGCGGGACGGCCACCCACTGCTTTTTTTCATCTATCCACGTTCAATTTACTTGGTGCACTCTTTCTTGCACTCCTGGCCTTCTGCTTTGCAGCATTTCTCGCCTTCGGCTTTCTGGCAGCAGGCGGCGCTGTCTTCGGCCATACCTTCGGCTTTGCAGCACATGGCGCTGTCGCCCTCGTGCATGCACTTGGTGGTGTCGCACATCTCGGCGGCGGCGGTGGTGTCTTCAACCTCGGCGGGTTTGTTGTTGTTGCAGGCCACCAGGGCGGTCATGGCCATGGCGGCAACGGCGATAAACATTGCTTTCTTCATTGTCTTGATGATTTTTTTGTGTTGATTAATAAAAAATGAATTGGTTTTTCTCTGTTTTTTTTTACAGCGGCAGGTTGCAGTGCTTCTTCATCGGCAGGCTGTCTTTCTTGGTCTGCAGGGCCTGAAGGGCGCGGATGACGCGGAAGCGGGTGTTGCGCGGCTCGATGACGTCGTCGATGTAGCCGTACTTGGCTGCGTTGTAGGGGTTGGCGAAGAGGTCGTTGTATTCTTTTTCCTTTTCGGCGATGAATTTGGCTTTTTCCTCGGGGTCGCTGATTTCTTTCAGTGCGCGGCCGTGCAGCACCTCGGTGGCGCCGCTGGCGCCCATGACGGCGATCTGGGCCGTGGGCCAGGCGTAGTTGATGTCGCTGCGCAGCTGCTTGCAGCTCATGACGATGTGGGCGCCGCCGTAGCTCTTGCGCAGGGTGACGGTCACTTTGGGCACCGTGGCCTCGCCGTAGGCGAAGAGCATCTTGGCACCGTGATTGATGACGCCGTTGTATTCCTGACCGGTGCCGGGCAGGAAGCCGGGCACGTCAACCAGCGTCACAAGCGGTATGTTGAAAGCGTCGCAGAAACGCACAAAGCGTGCGCCCTTGCGGCTGGCGTTGCTGTCGAGGCAGCCGGCCATCGACTTGGGCTGGTTGGCCACCACACCCACGCTCATGCCGCCCATGCGGGCGAAGCCCACCACCAGGTTGGTGGCGAATTTCTCGTGCACCTCGAGGAACTTGCCGTCGTCGACGATGGCAGCGATAACCTCTTTCACGTCGTAGGCTTCGTTGGGGTTCTCGGGGATGATATGGTTCAGGCTGTCTTCAAGGCGGTCGATGGGGTCGTTGGTGGCCACGAAGGGAGCCTCCTCGAAGTTGTTGCTCGGTATGTAGCCCACCAGCTCGCGGATGAGCTGCAGGGTGGACTCTTCGGTCTCGCCGACGAAGTGGGCCACGCCGCTCTTGGTGGCATGCACCATGGCGCCGCCGAGTTTGTCGACGGTGACGTCCTCGCCCGTGACGGTTTTCACCACCTTCGGGCCGGTGAGGAACATATAGCTGTTCTGCTTGCTCATGAGGATGAAGTCGGTCAGGGCGGGGCTGTAGACCGAGCCGCCGGCGCAGGGGCCGAAGATGGCGCTGATCTGCGGCACCACACCGCTGGCCAGAATATTGCGCTCGAAGATCTCGGCAAAGCCGGCCAGGGCGTTGATGCCCTCCTGGATACGGGCTCCGCCGCTGTCGTTCAATCCGATGACCGGGGCGCCGACCTTCATGGCCTGATCCATCACCTTGCAGATCTTGAGGGCCATCGTCTCGCTCAGCGAACCGCCGAAGACCGTGAAGTCCTGTGCGAAGACGTATACCATGCGGCCGTTGATTGTGCCGTAGCCGGTGACAACGCCGTCGCCGAGGAACGACTTCTTCTGCATGTCGAAGTTGGTGCAGCGGTGAGTCACAAACATGTCGAATTCCTCGAATGAACCTTCGTCGAGGAGCAGTGCAATGCGCTCGCGGGCAGTCAGTTTGCCGGCATCGTGCTGCTTGTCAATACCCTTTTGGCCTCCGCCGATTTTGGCTTCGCCGCGCTTGTCAAGCAGTTCCTTTATCTTTTCTTCAAAAGCCATATTATTTAATGTGTTTATGCGTTAATGTCTGATTTTTTATTTGCAGCAGAATTCGGTGAGCACACCGAGGGTCGACTTCGGGTGCAGGAACCCGATATGCAGCTGCTCGGCACCCATGCGGCTCTTCTCGTCGATGAGGCGCACACCCTTGGCCTTGGCCTCGCCGAGGGCCTGGTCGGTGTCTTCCATGGCGAAGGCGATATGGTGCATGCCGCCTTTGCCGTTGTTCTTCTCGATGAAGCTGGCGATGGTGCTTTCAGGGCTTGTCGGCTCCAGCAGCTCTATCTTTACGTCGCCGCAGCGGAAGAACGCGGTTTTGACTTTCTGGTCCTTAACTTCCTCGATGGCATAGCATTTGAGGCCCATTACGTCTTCCCAGTAGCGGATGGCCTCGTCGAGGTTGGTCACGGCAATGCCGATGTGTTCAATGTGCGAAGGTGTCATATTTCGGTGTTTTTATTTTATATATTTTACGTTGTATTAGGTTGTTAGCGGCGACTAAGCGGCGCTTTGAAAATGCAAATATACGAAATATATTTGATATATATAAAAATATTTGCTCTTTTTCAGTTGTTTTTTTCGGTGCGGCGGTTTGTAAATTTGTTTCGCTTACAGCCGATGCGGCGTTTTTTACCCTGGTTCAATCTGCTGAGCCTCAGCTATCAAGAGCCACCATCTCTTACTCTGCGCTATACCTGCCATAAACCCGCGCTATAAATAAATTCACTCAGGTAGGCAATAATATAGCGCGGGGTACGTTATGGTCTATGCAAGGTGGCAGGCAGTGGGCCTGCACACCTGAGCGTAAAACATGGCAAAACAGATACATGGACCGTTGGGGGGCTTCGTCGGCAAGCTCGGACCGCTGATCG
>JAFVWV010000032.1 GCA_017501495.1 Bacteroidales bacterium
GCGGCTCGGCTTGGTCATGTATGGGCCGGTGTAGCCCCAGCGCATGGCTTCTGCTTCGCGGTGCGAGGCTTCTTCGTACTCGGTGCCGCGCGAGCATTCGTCCAGGTGGTCGGCGGCTATGATGCCCCAGTCGGTCTTGATGCAGCCAGGCTCGATTATGCTCACTTTGATGCCGAAGGGTCTGAGCTCCATACGCAGGGCGTCGCTCAGCGCTTCTACGCTGTATTTCGACACGTTGTACCATCCGCCCATCGGGAATACGGCCCGTCCGGCGATGGAGGCTATGTTCACTATGCGCCCTTCGCGCTGCTTGCGCATCGTCGGCAGCACCATGCGGCACATGGCCGCCAGGCCGAAGACGTTGACCTCCATCTGGCGTCGTGCCTCGGCGTCGCTCACGCACTCCACGGCCCCAAAGTAGCCGTAGCCGGCGTTGTTGACCAGCACGTCGATGCGCCCTTCGCGCTTCAGTATCTCGTCGACGCATTCCTGCATCGATTCTGTCTTGGTCACGTCGAGGGCCATAGGCACCACGCCGTCTTTCCGCAGTGGCTCCATCAATTCGGTGCGCCGTGCGGCGGCATAGACTTTGTGCCCCAGGCGGGCCAGGCGCTGTGCGGCTTCGTAGCCGATGCCGCTGCTGCCGCCCGTGACCAGTATCACTTTGCTTTTTACCATAATAGTGTTTTAACGTGAAGTGGTCTTGTTTAGTATGTCGGTTCGGAAATAAAAACAGACGTTTCGGTTAAAAATGCTATCTTTGCAATCGATAAAGGATAATGATATGGGAGCGGAAATTGAATATAAAGACTTGGTTTCCAGTGGTGTTACTGACTGTCCACAGCTGATGGAGGTGATAGAGAAAGTGGGCTTCATGCCTTTGTTCGACTGCGGCATTCCCGGTTTTTCGGCCGATGAGGCCGTGGCACCCGAGTGCCGCTACACGGTGTTGCCCGACGGCGGTTGGGAGTGGCCTCTCTGGCAGTGGAAAGGGCCTATGGTGACCGAAGGCGGCTTTGCCTATGGCAAGTTCTTCGGCGGCAAGGCCGGCTTTGTCTCGCGCCGCTGGTGGCCCGATTTCTGCAACTGGCGTCGTCATCAGCATCCTCTCCCGGCCGACGATTCCGTCGAGGGCACTATTCTCGAAATCCTTCGCACTTGCGGCAGCATGATCACTCGCGAGCTGCGTGCCGCCTGCGGCTTTACGGGTCCCAAGATGCGCTCACGTTTCGATGCATACGTCACACGCCTGCAGGAGGCCTGCTTCGTTGTCACCGAAGACTTTGTCTATCCCCGCGACAAGCACGACCGCCCCTACGGCTGGGGTTGGTCGCTGCTGACCGTCCCTGAAAGCCTCTTCGGACATGAAGCCTGCAGCCTGCAACGCCGACCCGACGACAGCCGCACCCTGATGTGCAGCCATCTGCAGGCCGTGTTGCCCGACGTGTCGCCGCGACAGATAGAAAAGTTTGTCGATGGACGTTAACGGCTCTCTCAGTTGTTCTTTGCCGGGGCAAACCTATAGCCTTGTCCTGCTATGGTTTGTATGATTTTGCCGGGGTAGGGGTCGCCTATCTTGCTGCGCAGATAGCGCATGTAGACGTTGATTACATTGGTGTTTGTGTCGAAGTTCTTGTCCCACACGTCGCGCAGCAGTTGCTGGCGGGTCAGTATCTCGCCCTGATGCATGGCGAGGTATTCGAGCAGGCGGAATTCTTTGGCGCTGAGGTCTACGGTGTTGCCGTTGCGTGTCACCTGCCGTGTGAGCTGGTTGATTGTTATGTCGCCGTATTGCAGGCGGGTCTTGACCGAATGGTTGTCTTCTTCAACGCGTCGGATGAAGTCCTCTGTGGTGTACGGTCGGATTACGTAGTAGTCTGCCTCCTGGGTTAGGCTCTCGAGGGGGAAATCAAAAATCGAGGCGTCCAGGACAATCATGTCTATCTTTGTCTTGCGGAGCACCTCGATTGCTTCTTGTTTCGACGATGTTTCTGTCACCGTGAATCCGTTGGCGGACATATTTCGGCATACTTTGGCACGTCTTTCAGGGGATGAGTCGACGATAAGTATGCTTTCTGGCCCCTTTTGCGAGGTGTTTACGTTTTCCTCGTCGGAGTTCGAGTTTCCCCATATATTGTTGTTTTTTGGTTCGCTATTGCTAATATGAGGGATATGTTTCATTGTAGTTTGGTTAGTTTTTTCGGGACGCAAAATTACAAATATAATTTCAAACTGAGAATTAAAATTTTATAATTCAATCGATACGGTGCGTCTGCGGCCATTCGCAACACCTGCTTTCTTTATCTTGGCTCTTGTTCGTCGGCGTGCCGAAAAGCCAGCGTGCGGCACCTGTGTCTGCAGATGCCGCACGCTGTAGAGAAAGCGTTCTGCTAAAAAGCTTAGCAGAGCTCGTGGATCACGAGGCCGGAGCGCAGTTTCGGCTCGTGCTGCGGCTGCCGAGTTTGACGAGGCAACCATGTGGTCTTCGGGGGCATGATGTTGCCGGTGTCAGCAATGTCGATAATCTGTTTCATGCTGACGGGATAGAGGGCGAAGGCCACCTTCATCTCGCCGTTGTCGACGCGACGCTTCAGCTCGCCGAGGCCGCGGATACCGCCGACGAAGTCGATGCGTTTGTCGGTGCGCAGGTCCTTGATGCCGAGTACCTTGTCAAGCACAAGGTTGCTGAGGATGGTGACATCGAGCACTCCGATGGGGTCGTTGTCGTTGTAGGTGCCGGGCTTGGCGGTCATCTTGTACCAGTGGCCGTCATGCCGCCACGCCGCTGGTAGCCGCGTATATACTTGCCCAGCCACGACCGTAGCAGCCACTGTTGCAGCCTCGGCGACGAGCGGTAGAAGAGCCATGACGCCAATAGGAGGAACGGCGTCGTCGGCAATCCCGGCACCACCACTCCCAGCGCCCCCAGCCCCACGGCCAGCAGGCCCAATACTATATATATGTATCGTTTCATCCTCGCAACGTCTGTCCCAAAGGCGCTGCAAAGATACACCTTTTCCCGGACATGTGGGAATATTTTTTTTTGCCGTATGAAATATTATTCGTACTTTTGCACTTGCTTTCGAGAGCGAAAGCTGTAAGCAAGAAAAGCATTGCAATATTGTCCTTTGATAGAAATTCGCCAAGTTTCACGAGGAGGGACCGAGCATTTTGCTTTCGCTTGATTGTGTATGCTATATCTCTGTAGCATATCTTCAGGCGTGAGATATGTTCCATTTGACCCCGTTTCCTCAAAGGTGTTTGGCGATACCTCTATCAAGACGGACATGAGCACATAACCTCATGCCTTTTCTTATCTATAGTATTTAACGCTCTGTTGGGGGTTGGGGGCTGCAAAAAGAAGACATAGATGAAAAATGTACCCACCCACTTGACACACAAACCCATTGTCGCCGTTGATTATGAGCATATCGACTATATCGCTGGAGCCGGAGACGCAATGAGTTTTTCTGTTGGAGAGGCCACCTGGAATGAAGAATCAAGCAAAGAGAAAAAAAAAGACTATTCTGCTAAAGTTTTTCGTAAAATATGGTCGTCTGGCAATTGGTCGAGACAAAGTGAAGAGCTACCCTTGTGGCGTGTTATTGATTTAGCAACGCTGGTGATTGCTATCATCAATGATAAACCCAGCGGAATGGGGGACGAAGTTGTTCGCCCTGACAAATACCCCGAATTACGTAAGTTTATCGGGCGAAACAACACAATGTATCAGCAAAAAATTGCCAATCTGAAAACAGTTTTATAATAGATACCATGAAAAAAATATTTTTCTTTATTTTAGCGGCATTAGTATCTGTATATAACAATGCCTATGCCTACGATTTTTCCGCTGTTGCTTCAAGCGGGCAGACGCTTTACTATAATATTAAGTCACCAACAACTGTTGAATGCGTAGGACCCGGGGGAGAAGATATGGGAGCATGGACTGGATATTCGAAACCAGCAGGAGCTTTAACAATACCATCATCCGTAACGCACTCCGGAACGACATATATTGTAAAATCAATTGCCATGTATGCTTTCTCTCTATGCGCCACAATGACTTCAATAACAATCCCAAGTTCTGTGAAGAGAATTGGAAATTGGGCATTCTATGGCGATACCGCATTGCATACAATCTGTTTACCCACTACCGGTATTCTTTGGGGACATGGCGCGATACAAGGAACAGGATGGTATGATGATCAGCCGTATGGCATAGTATATTTGGGCAATACTTTGGTTGGATATAAAGGAACTCTTCCCAATAATTATTCAATAGTGATTCCATCAAACATTAAGAGTATTGCAGGGGGGGCATTTAATCCATATTATTCTGGACAAAGTTCTGGTAGTATTGCATCTATAACATTTCCGGATTCGTTGGAGTATATTGGCGATAATGCGTTTCATGAATTAAACATTACTTCCCTGACACTTCCCAATTCATTAAAGGGAATTGGTTCTTTCGCTTTCTATGGTAACTTATTTAGCACCATAACAATTCCGAATAGCATAGAATATATTGGCAATAACGCATTTGGGCAATGTGGTTCTCTTACAACGGTATATTATAATGCAATAAATGCAAATGAGGATGAACTATCAATACTTTCTCCATTCTATAACTGCTCAAATTTCACCTCACTCCATATAGGATCTACTGTCCAAAAAATTCCTGCATATATTTTTTCCAATTGTACAAGCATTCAGGGAACATTATCCTTGCCAAATTCATTAAATAGCATTGGTCAATATGCTTTTCAGGGCTGTTCTGGTATAACTGGAACTCTGCAAATAAAAAACTCCGTCCAAACGGTGGGAGCAATGGCATTTTACGGATGTACCGGTATAACTTCTATCACGATTGGAACCGCTGTGGATTCTATTGCTAGTGCTGCTTTTGGAGGCATGACAAATTTGACAACAATTAACTATAATGCCATCAACTGTAATTATGCACAAAATGTATTTACTGGCAACAATGTAAGCCATTTCAATATCGGTTCAAATGTACAAACTATACCCGACAATCTTATCCTAAACAATTCTAATCTGACTTCGGTGAATTTCCCAAATACTCTTACGCGGATTGGTTCGATGAATTTTTACATGTGCGGACTAACAGGAACGCTTTTTCTTCCGGCAAGTTTGACACATGTGGGCTATGGTGCATTTAACCTTTGTTCTAATCTTACAAGTATTCAATGCAATGCAGCAATACCACCAACCATTGAGGTACAATATGGAGTAGCTAATGCATTTAACAATGGAAATTGGAACACGCCATTACTGGTTCCTTGTTCTAGTATAAGTGCTTATCAGACAGCTGTAGGCTGGAGCAATTTTACAAATATTTCAGGAATCGGTGGGTGCAGCTATACAGTAACCCTGTCTGTCAACAATTCAACAATGGGATCGGTCTCTGGTGGTGGTACATATACTCAAGGTGCAACAGCCACGATTTCTGAGACGGCTAATAGTGGATATCACTTTGACCATTGGAGTGATGGAAATACACAAAATCCCAGAATAATTACTGTGACACATGATGTGTCGTTAACTGCCTATTTTGCACAAGACGAAGTACAAACATATATTGTAACTCTAAACACAAATAATGCATCAATGGGAAGTGTATCAGGTGGTGGTACCTATAATGCGGGAACAACTGTCTCTATTGCTGCTACAGCTTTTAGTGGTTATCATTTTGACCA
>JAFVWV010000033.1 GCA_017501495.1 Bacteroidales bacterium
GACAATGATATCGTAGTGGTGATGATATTCATCGAAAAACTCCTTGCTGAGGGCGTCGACTGAAAATGCCTCTTTCAGCTCGTCAAACACAAAACGTCCGGACTTGGATGCCACTTTGTCCAGTCGTTCCAGCGGGGTTTTATACTGCCCTTGTGGGTCGCCAAGAATATAAGAAGACCTCTTGGTAGAGGTAACGTTTCCCTTCATGTCGCAGATATACGACAGACGCCAATGGTTGCCGTCGTCGAAGACAGCGATGGCGGCTTCAACCTCGTATTTCAGGTATGGTGCAATCAGCTTGCGCAAACCCACACGCTTGCGGCGCACATCGCTGCCTTCGGCCACACGGGTGTAGAAGAAACCCAATTCACGCTGCTCGGCATCGGCCATCCGGCCTATGAAGTAGTTTCGATCGCCATCGGAGGAGGATGGAAGCTGTTCGGGATTCGTGGTGATGTCGTTGCAGCCAAAGATGTTGTGGACTATCTCGTTGCAGTAGGTCGTGTAGTCGAACTGCGACTGGAAGATGCGTTTGATGGTGTCGGTGTTCATATTTTTTCTTTAAATGTTTCGGAAAGGATGATCTCGGCGGTGGTGTTGGCTATGTGAGACGCGGTGGGTTGCGACTGTTGGGGCTGGCTGTAGCGGGTGTCGAGGTCTTCAAGTTGCTCCACTATCTTGATTGTGGGGATGGGCTCTTTCTTGTGCTTGCGCGACATACGGTTGAGGGCATCGGCCAGCTGGTTGTAGGTGCCGCGTTCCACCATCTGCTTCAGCCGGTCGACTACGGCTCGGGCTTCGTTGTCGGGCATCGCAGGCCGCACCTCGCGCAGGAAGGCGGCGGCTTTCTTGGCGTCGTTGTCGCGACCGCCAATCTTGGGTCGTTCCTCTTGGTGTTCGCGCTGCTGGTCGGCAGCATACAGCGCCAGGGCGCTGCGTACCTGGGCATAGTGGGTGGGCTCGGCATCTGAGAACGGCACAGCCTGCTCGGTGGGCTCGGCACGGAAGATGTCGACGGCCTCGAGGAACGAGAGCTCGCGCGTATGTTCGCCGACAAGGTAGAAGGCTTTCTTGTTGGGAGACGACAGGTAGGAGATTGTGTGAATGCTTGATTCAGATTTTTCAATTTTCAATTCTGAATTATCAATTCTACAGCAGCGGCTCTTGGGTGGCAGTTGCTTGATGCGGCGGTAGAGAGCTGGATTGGTGTCGTGCAGGGCACGTACCTCGGCCAGCAGCTCAAGGCTGCGGTCGGTATCGTCGCGCACATCGCTGTTGAAGAGTCGAAATTCCTGCACTATCTCGTCGTGCGAATAAATTCTGGTGTCCTCGCCGAGGGCGGAATGGAAGCTCTGCAGTTTGATGAGCGAGTTCTTTTTGAGGCTGATGATGGCATCGCCCGGGTCGGAGGGGTAGAACATATAGTTGTAGATGGCTCTGGCGGTGGAGCCGATGCGGTTCACACGGCCAATACGCTGCATCAGACGCGTGGCATTCCATGGACTGTCGTAATTGACGATGACGTTGGCGCGGTGCAGGTTGACGCCTTCGGCCAGCACGTCGCTGGTGACGATGATATTGTAGTCGTTGCGGTGCTCGCCCTTATAGTTGGCATCGAAGTTGGCGCGGATGTCCTCCCGCTTGCGGTTACGGTCGCGGGCACAGACAGAGAGGATGTCGGTGCGATTCAGCCGCTGGCGCAGCTGTTCGGTCAGGTAGTTGACGGTGTCCACACTCTCGCTGAAGACCACCAGCTTGCCCTCTTGGTTGCGCTGAGGGTCGAAGAGCTCGCCTTGCAGCATCTCGACGAAGAGGTCCAGTTTGGGGTCGGTATCCACCTTGTCCCACCGCTTGCAGAGTCCGCGCAGCAGGTCGGCATCGTATTCCAGCATCGGCAAGAACTCGGGCTTGAAGTCGGTGGCGCGGAAGGTTATCTCGTCCGGGTCGTAGCCCTTGGCCATCGCCAGCTCCAGTATTGCGTCCAGTTCCATCCCGTCGGCTTGCAGCTTCTTGACATTCAGGTCGGGGGCGACAATCACCTTGTCCTCGCGGAACATCTTTATCATCCCTTCGGTGGCACCCAGCAGCGTGTGCAGCGATTTCTTGAAGGCATCGAAACTGCTCTCCAGACGTTTGACCATGTGGGTACGATAGATGCCCGCCAGAGCCTCGGCCAACTGCGAAGCCTTCTGACCGGACGGTACATTGTATTTGGGACAGTATTCCACAGCGCGATAGCGGGCATAGTGCAGACCGCTGCCGTCGAACATGTCGGGCTTCTCCTCGCGCAGGCTGGAGGTGGGGGTGTCTATCAATTTCTTGTATGTGTCCACAAAAAGCATCAGCACATCGGGCGACATCTGATAGGTACGGTCCTCGGGGTCGAGCAGTTGCGGGAAGTGTATCTCGCCGCTGTAGCGTGGTTCGTGCTGGATATTGCTGCGTGTGCGGCGTACCATCACTTTCTCCAGCACGGTGTGGCGCAGCTCCTGATTGATGGCGTCGATGCGCGAGGTCAGCATCTCGGGCGTGAGCACACGGCGTTGCGACATCAGGCTCTTGAATTCTTTGATCCATGGGGCAAAGGTGTCGGCAATATTGCTCACGCCGTCCAGCGTACAGCGGGCGGTGTCCTGGAACAGCAGCAACTGGTTCTTGATGTCCTCGGGTGTGTTGTTGAGCGGCGTGGCCGAGAGTAGTAGCACCTTCTTGCCACCCTTGATGTTGCCCTTGTTCAGACGGGGCGACTTGGTGATGCGTTGCAGCAGGTCGTAGCCCGAATTGCTGTCGTGGCGGAAGTTGTGAGCCTCGTCGACGATGACGAGGTCATAGTAGGGCGGCGTGTCGTAGTTGTTGCCGTCGATAATCTTGTCGAGGCTGCCGTTGGTGATGAAGCGCGTGTATTTGTTCTTGATGCGGAAGTCGTCGAAGGTATCGACCCAGTTGCTCTGCACGGAAGGAGGGTAGATGACGAGGATGCGGGTGTTGTCGCCGTTGGCGGCGATGAAGCGTTGGGCAATCATAGCGGCCACCACCGTCTTGCCCAGACCCACCACGTCGGCGATGAAACATCCATTGTGGCGCAGCATAATGTCGTAGCCTTGCACCACGGCGTCGCGCTGGTAGGTGAGGCCGGAATAGCCCTCGGGCAGCAGCGGCACGAAGTCGTCCTCCACCTGGGTGCCGAAATGGTCGATGAGCATCCGCATATAAAGCTCATAGGGCGTGGGCTGCTGCTCTTGCGGAGCCAGGTGCGTCCGGCCCATCATACGCTCCACATCGGCGAATGTGATGGGTAGCGCCTCGGCCCACAGCCGCTGGAACTCCGCCTCGCAGTAGGCTACATCGTCGTAGTCTTTCATCGCCACGTTGAGTTCGTAGCGCGGCGGCTCGGTGGCTCCAAGCCCCTGGTCGCTGATGTTGCTGCTGCCCATAATGACCCAGCCGTCGCTGTGTTCGCTGTGCTGCTGCGGCAGGCAGAGGTAGAACTTGGCGTGGAGGTCGCGTGTGGGGTGGATGCGCATCTCGAGTCGCTTGGAGGCGATATCCTCGCAGAACTGGCGGATGCCGTCGTCCACCTCGCCGCTGTAGTCCGACTGGCGCACGTCGCGCAGGAAGTCGTCACAATACTGTTCCAGCGAGGCCTCGCGGTCGCCGAAGAACATCTTGCCAGCAGCTTGCGCCTGACGGAACAGATTGTCGATATTGATGCCGACAAGGATTTTGATTTCCTGTGTAGAGTCCAGCTCGCGGCGCAGCTTGAAGTATCCTGAAGAACGAAAATAGCCAACCACGGCATGAAAAATGTCGAAGTTGGCCATTGCGGAGGCGATGCCGTGGAACTTGTCCAGCAGCGTCGCGTCGATATTGTTGAAAAACTTGGTGCTCATAAGGCTCGGCGTTACTGGCGCTTTGCCTTTCGACATGAACAAAAAAAGAATCCGTGTTCTTAATTGCTAGTGCTGAGGCTCCGGAAATTGCCTATACCATACAAGAAAGCCCACGGATAAACACCGTGAGCGTTCCGCTTTCTTGATGGTATGTACCTGAATTTTCCGGATTCCAGCACTACATAGAAAAGCAAAAACGCTTTATATTATGTCGTTATATTCTCTTTATTCTATTCTGTTTCTTACTTTTACTGTTGTTTTTTATTATTGTTTTTTATTTGTTTCGTGCTGCAAAGATACTACTTTTCTTCGGTACTTTCGTTCTCTTTCTATTCAGATTCTTCAGTGGGTAGCAGATAGTCAGAGGCTCGGTTGCGCGAGATGACGCTGTGGCCTATCTGCTTTTCAACCTCGTCACGGGCCGCTTTGGCAGCTTTTCCACCACTTTGTGCCACTTGCCTGTTTTCCTGCATCGTCTTCGGATTGCGGTTTCGCGAAATCTCGGTTGTGGCAGCCTCTGCCAAGGTGTTCAGCGCTAGTTCCAGAGTCGTCATATTGTCCCTCAAATTCTCCTTTGTAAGCCCTTTGTACCGTTTGTATTCGCCAGTGTTCATACCACTCCACGCTTTTGTGAGGATGTTTGTCAGAATGGCGAAATCTTTCTGATCCCTTACCCCCGAACGTTCCCACTCATCGGTCAATTCCTTGCGCGTGCGTATGGACTTGAGCCTATTCTCTATCCAACGTTCGCTATACCCCTGTCGACGATAATCCTCGACAGCCATCTGGAACGTTAACTCTGGGTCAATCATCTGGTCGATGCGTCCTGCGCCGACCTCTGAGAGCCACTGTTTGATGGGTTCCGCTTTCTTTGACGGAACAGATTGCACGATGCGCAACATCTGCTGTAAATCAGCGACATCTGTATTTCGGTTTTTACCATCTGCAGCTGTCAATTTCAATTGCTTACAATTTGTAAGCAGTTCATCGGCACCTTCCTCTTTCAGGCGTTTCTTGAGTACAGCCCAGTAGGTACTCGCTTGGCGAGGTGTGGGTTGATCGGTCAATATCCGTACCACGTCGACAATGGAAAAATAATATTTTTCCTCTTCTTCATCCCATGCGATTCGGATCTGGCTTCCTTCAAAGATCTGTATGGAGTTTTTTTGTGTCATCAATCTGATTAATCAAAAACGCTTTATATTATGTCTTTATGTTCTCTTTATTCTATTCTGTTTCTTACTTTTACTGTTGTTTTTTATTATTGTTTTTTATTTGTTTCGTGCTGCAAATTTACGAAAATTATTTTTTTTCATTCAAGAAGTTGCAGAATTCCACAAGGCTGCGTTGCAGGACGCTGCCCACCTGCAGCTGTTCTTTGTATTGCGCCACCATAGTTGGAGACATGCTGCGGCTCAACGCAAACCGTACTACCTCCATATTGGCCTCCTTGCAGAGAATTATACCGATACTTGGGTTCTCATTGGAACGGCGTTCTTCTTGGTCTAACGCCTCCAGATAGAATTCCAGCTGTCCGAGGTCCTTGGGATGAAATTCCGTCGTCTTCAGTTCGATAGCCACCATACATTGCAACAATCGGTGGTAGAACAAAAGGTCCACTTTGAACGGCTTGCCTCCCACCTCAAGGCGATGTTCCTCGTCGATGAAGAGGAAGTCTTTGCCCATTTCGAGTATAAAGTCCTTCATGTGGCTCACAATGGTCTTGCGCAGCTTCGTCTCCTTGTAATTTAGCGGCAGCCCCAGCATATCCAAGCTGACACGATCCTTGAACAGCAACGGGGCTTGTGGATATTGACTCAGCAACGCTGACGATTGAACCTGACGACTGCTGAGAATGGCCGACATCGCATCAGTCTTGATGGCACGTGCCAATTGCTTATACTCCAATCGTTCACGTCCGGCATACAACATGTAGAAGAGCCTCTGTTCGTCGGTCTTGCAATAGTTAAGAATGAGTTGATGGTTGCTCCATCCAGTGGAAAAAAGGATGCCAGGTATTTGTGCCGATTCTATTGGCACGATTGCGGTGGATGCTGTTTGTGCCAATTGGATTGGCACAAACGAGCCGAAAGAGTCAGGGGTCATACCGAGCGACAAAAAGTCTGGTTTGACCTTTGTAATTAGGTCGGAGAATGCCTTGGTGGAGTATGTCTCGTAGAATTGAACCATCTTGTATATGGTCCGGTAGCTCCATCCCCTCACGGTAGGATCCTGCGTGTGTATGAATTCCGCCAGTTGGCGCACCACGCCGCTGCCCCATCTTGCTGTTTTCAGGCGATCGGAGACAAATCCACCCACTTCCCACACCATCATAACAGATTCGCCGTTCACACGCTGTACGGTGCGATTGCGATGAGCCGAGATAATGCCGAAAACGGTTTCGAAGTCTTTATATACAGTAACGATGGCCATAAGTTCAAAAACGCTTTATATTATGTCGTTATATTCTCTTTATTCTATTCTGTTTCTTTTTCTTATGGTTGATTATATTATTTATATCCAATGCAAAGATACGCAAAACCTGGCAATTGACAAAATCTTTTTCCGTTGCAATATTTTATTGATATCTTCGTTATTGGATTATTATGGATAAACTTAGCTATGCATTGGGCCACAATATTGGCCACCAACTGATTGGTATGGGCTTGGGAAAGAGCCTGAACATTGACGATTATGCCGCAGCCATCCGCGACGTGATGGAAGGCCGGCCGGAACAAATGAGCGCCGCCGAGGTGCAGCAGGTGCTGCAGCACTTCTTCTCCGAACTGGAGGAGCGCCAGCAGGCCGAGGCCGCTGAGCGTGGCCGAGCTGCACGTGCCGACGGCGAAGCCTTCCTGCAGCGCAACAAACTGCGTCCCGAAGTGACCACCACCCCCAGCGGCCTGCAGTACGAGGTATTGCAGCAGGGCACGGGCCGTCAGCCCAAGGCCAGCGACACCGTGCGCTGCCACTACGAGGGTCGCCTGCTTGACGGCACGGTCTTCGACTCCAGCTATCGTCGCGGCGTGCCCGCCGACTTCGGCCTGCGCCAGGTCATCAGCGGCTGGACCGAGGGCGTGCAACTCATGAAGGAGGGCGCCAAGTACCGCTTCTTCATCCCCTACAACCTCGCTTATGGAGAACACGGCGCCGGTGCCGACATACCGCCCTACGCCGCACTCATCTTCGACGTCGAGCTCATCGAAGTGCTATGATTGCCGCCCTGCTGTTTGTGCTGATAGCGGCCGCATATGTGGGGTGGCATCTGTGGATGCTGCCCCCTGTTGCCATTGGGCTGCGATGGCTTTTGCCGCTGGTCGAGGCGTTGTGTATCGGCTTGGCCGTGCTGTCGCTCACGCGCTACCTCGACCGCCTACCTATGGGCATGGCTCGCTTTGCCTACAATGTGGGAAACAAATCGCTCATCGTGTTGCTCTACCTGATGCTGTTCTTCGTCGTGGCCGACCTGCTGCGGCTGGTGCACGTGCTGCCCCCGGCATGGCTGCGCGACAACTGGTGGACCTCGGGCGCCCTGCTGGTGCTGCTAACGGCAGTGTTCGTCTACGGAAGCCTGCACTATCACGACAAACAACGCGTGCAGATGGAAGTGGAGAGTGGAAAGAGGAAGGTAGAAAGCGGAAAGAAGGAAATTCGCCTTGTGGCTGTGAGCGACCTGCATCTGGGCTACCACAACCGACGGAAAGAGCTCGCCCGGTGGGTCGACATCATCAACTCCGAACACCCAGACGCCGTGCTTATCGCGGGCGATGTCGTCGACCGCTCTTTGCGGCCGCTGCTGGCCGAAGACATGGCCGCCGAACTGCGCCATATCGAAGCACCGGTCTACGCCTGCCTGGGCAACCACGAATACTACGCCAACTACTATACGCCCGGCGAAGTGGAGCGATTCTTCGCAGACGCCGGCATCGTGCTGCTGCGCGACTCGGTTGCTGCCACACCCTTCGGCACCATTATCGGCCGCGACGACCGTTCCAACCACCACCGCCTCGGCATCAAGCAGCTAAAGGAGAGGTATTCAATTCCCGACACCCAATTCACCATACTCCTCGACCACCAGCCCTACCATCTCGAAGAGGCTGAAGCCGCTGGCATAGACCTGCAGGTGAGTGGGCACACGCACCGCGGCCAAGTGTGGCCGTTGTCGTGGATAACGGATGCATTGTACGAATGCTCGTGGGGCAGCCTGCGCAAGGGCAACACCCAATACTACATCAGTTCGGGGCTCGGCATCTGGGGCGCAAAATACCGTATCGGCACTCAGTCGGAATACGTCGTCATCATCATTTAATGGCCCTGCCGTTACAGAGATTGCTTGATTGCTTGATTGTTTAATTGCGACAACCACTAAACCAATCAAACAATCACACATTCACTCATTCACACATTCACATATTACTCACGCTCTCCATTCGCGACCATTGTTCGGTCTTCCTTCGGTCTACCTTCGGTCTTCATTCGACCTTCCTTCGGTCTTCATTCGACCTTCCTTCGGTATAAAAGCGTACAACGGTCGAAGGAAGACCGAAGGTAGACCGAAGAAAGACCGAAGGAAGGTCGAGCAAAGACCGAAGGCTCAGTATCTTAGACATGATTACAAATGATAATCTATTAAAATACAAACCATTGGCATGAAAAATAATCGTACCAAGATGAAAAATGTTGGCTAATAGACTCTGAGCTCCTGGTGTGCGATGCGCAGAAACCAGTAGCGGAGGTTGGCGGCGATATCGCGCAAGAAAGAGACAAACGGAGCTGCGAGGCGGGCGCCAACAACGACTATGGCGACAGCCACAAGGCCGTACCATGCGCCAAGCGGCAGCAGTGCGTCCATCCAGGCACCCCGGGTGGCGGCCATGACGATACCGATTACCAAAGCATAAACTATCGACCCAAAGAAACGCACGCCCCAGTTGAAAGAGCTGCGAAACTGCGGGTCGGCCACACGAGGCTTGACCATCAGGTGTGTAGGGATCAGCGGCAACGGATAGCAGAGCAAGATGAAAAGAGCTATCATACGCAGTGGATGCCAGACGACGGCTGCTGTCACGGCGAACAAAATGGCCAATGCTGCCAACAATGTGGCGGCGAGGCTCCAGTGTTCGGCAACGACCTTCTCCCCTATCTTGTGTCTGCTGCACATGGCTTGAAACCTTCCACTTATTTCCATTTGCCGGGCAAATTCCTCGGGATTGCTTTCGGCCAGCGCGTCGAGACGATGTGCTACCTGCTGCCGCACGACGAAGCGGTTCCAGGCGTTGTTGGGCAGGCCCTGTTGACGGCGCAGAGCGCGGTTCTGCATATTGCAGAGGGTGAGGATGCGATCGTAGCAGTCGGCGAAGCCTGCTGCCTGTGTGGTGCGTATGTCGAGCATCAATGGGCTGAGGCTGCTGCTGAGGGCATCGCGCATCTGATTGAGAGCCAACGGTTCGTTTGAACGGTAGGTATCCATATAAGGCTGCACGGCGATGGGGCGGCCGATATTGACCACGAGGTTGGCATACGGGCGCTCGTATTCGTCGAAGTCGATGCCAACAGGTACAATGTAAAGTGGGCGCTGGCCGAGTGCTGTCTGGGTTTGGCAGGCAATACGGAACATGCCTTTGACGAGCGGAAGAAGACTATGACGATTGTTATGGCGTCCTTCGGCCATGAGGCAGAGCGGGTAACCGTCGAGCAGCACATCGCGGCATCGGTCGAAAATCTCCTGGTTGCGACCAAGTTGCTGCTGTCCGTCACGAATGCGATAGACGGGCATAATCTTTAGAAATGTCAATATGCGCCGCAGAGTAGGATTGTTGAAGAGGTCGGCACGAGCCAAAAACACTGGGGGCTTCGGAGCAAAACAGAGCACGGCAAGCGGCTCCATCAGTGCCTGCTGGTGGCATGGGGCTATAATGTACGGACTGTCGGTGGGAAGGTTTTCTATACCCCGCACGACGAAACTACGATAGTGGCAACGAAAACCATACTGAACGACAGGAGACAGCAGGTTATAAATCCAGTTGTTGTCTTGGATATGCCTAAGACGTTTATTTTTAATCGCTTTGGACATAAAACACGTCAATAATCACACTGCAAATATACTAAAATTTATTAATTGGCGTTATTTCCACGAAAATAATACCAATAAGCATTAACACACTAACGCATTAACGCAATAACACATTAAACATATGACCTCGTTTGCAGACCTCTCTACATGGGCATGGCTCATACAGTTTTTCATTATCGTTGTGGCACTGCTTGTTGCCAATGTGGTGCGGTGTAATGTGCCGCTGTTCAGGCGAAGCCTGCTGCCATCGGCGTTGCTGGCGGGCTTGATCATCCTCTGCCTCAAGCCGCTGGACATTTTCAACACGCTTGTCGACAAGCACGCCATGGAGATTATCACCTACCATGCGCTGGGCCTCGGATTTGTGGCCATGGCTTTGAAAAACAAAAAGATCAAGAGTGCCACAACCACGATGAAGGTAGTGGAGACGGGAGCAGTAACTGCAAGCACTTACATACTGCAAGGGCTGGTAGGACTGGCTGTCACGGTGCCACTGTTCCTACTCTGGAAAGGCCATGACTTCTTTTATGCCGCCGGGCTGCTGCTACCGATGGGCGACGGTCAGGGCCCCGGACAGGCACTGAACTTCGGCGTTACCTTCGCCTCATGGGCCGAGGGTCAGGGACTGGTGTTCCATGGTTCCGACTTCGGACTAAGCATTGCAGCCATAGGCTTCATCGTAGGCAGCCTTGTGGGTGTGGTATACATGAATATTCTGCGACGCAAAGGCAAACTGAAGATTACTGCCAACGCAGAAAACCAAGCCAACACCTTGGCCGACTATGAATCGACCGGCGAGATACCGCACTCGGAGTCAATCGACAAAATGACCGTACAGTTGAGTCTTGTGCTTCTTGTTTATGGATTGGTATTCCTGCTGATGTACGGTGTACAACAGCTCGACCTTGGCCAGTTCGGAGTCAAGACCCTCAAGCCGCTCGTGTGGGGATTCAACTTCCTCTGGGGCACGCTGATCGGTGTACTGGTGCGTTGGATTATCGGACGTCTGCGCAAGACCAATATCATGCAGCGCGAATATATCAACAACCACTATCTGGACCGCATTGCCGGCACATGCTTCGACGTGATGATTGTGGCCGGCACTGCCGCCATCGACATGGGCAACCTGCGTGGTATGTGGCTGCCGCTCATATTGGTGTGCATTCTCGGTGCCGTCGCCACGTTCTGGTATGTGCTGCGCTGCTGCAAAAAACTCTACCCCGACTATCAGTATGAGGGCTTCTTCGCCATGTTCGGCATGCTCACCGGTACCGCAAGCAACGGCATGATACTGCTGCGCGAAATAGACCCGCGCTTCGAAACGCCCGCTGCAAACAACCTTGTGCTGCAGACCATACCGGCCCTCGCTTTCGGTTTCCCGGTGCTGCTCCTGATGGGATTCGCCCCGCAGAGCCTCACCAACACGCTCATCACTATTGGCGTCATGGTTGTGGCGCTGACTCTGTTTGCCATCTTTATTTTCCGCAAAAAGAAATCAAAAAACAGCAAATAACATGAGAAACAACATTATCCTTGCCATCCTGCTTATAGCATGTCCCGTCGCCTCTCTCGGACAAGACACAACCAAACACGTCCGCAAAGGGTGGACATTCGGTGTGCTGCCCAGTGTGGCATTCGATGCCGACTTAGGCTTCCAGTATGGCGCGCTGACCAACATCTACTACTTCGGCGACGGCAGCACCTACCCCGAATACTTGCACTCATTCTACGCCGAGGCAGCTTATACCACCAAGCACTTCGGCCTCTTCCGCTTCAGCTACGACTCGAAGTACCTCATTCCCAAGCACCGCCTCAGCGTCGACCTCACCTACCTGCCCGACCAGATGTGCGACTTCTACGGCTTCAACGGCTACCAAAGTAACTACAACGTAGCCTATTCTTCGCAGGACGATCCGGCCTATATATCGCGCGCATACTATAAATATCATCGTGACCTCTTCCGCTTCAGCGCCGACCTGCAAGGCTCCATAGCCAAAAACCTCTACTGGAACGCCGGCCTCGGCCTGCTGCACTTCAACGTGGGCTCTGTGGATATCGACCGTCTCAACTCCTACACCAAGAACGAGGAAAAATGGCTGCCCGACACAATGACCCTCTTCGACCACTATGTGCAGAACGGATACATACGCGCCGACGAAGCACAAGGCGGTTTTCATCCCTACCTGCACGGAGGTGTCACCTACGACACACGCGACCGCCAGCAGAACCCCACACGCGGCATACATGCCGATGCATTCCTCACCTATTATGCCGGACTGGGTGATATGGAGGCCTACAACAACCTCAAACTCAACCTCGGCTTCCGGCAATACCTCTCGCTCTATACCGACCGCCTCATACTGGCCTACCGCCTCGGTGCACAACTCAACATGGCAGGCGACTGTCCGTTCTACCTCAACACATACCTCAACCAGCTCTACATGCAGCGCGTGATTTACGAAGGGCTGGGCGGCGCCAACTCGGTGCGCGGCATCATGCGCAACCGCATCCTCGCCCCCGGCGTAGCCTTCGCCAATATTGAGCTGCGCACCCGCGTGGCCAGCCTCAAAGTGGGGAAAAATATGTTCTACCTCGGCCTTGTGCCTTTCCTCGATGCCGGTATGGTGGTGCAGCCATACAGACGCGTAGATGCCGACCCGCACCTGGGCACACCCATTGCTGACGACGAGACCAACCTGGACAACCCGCTATACAATCCACACCTCGGTGGCGGTCTGGGCCTCAAGGTGGCCATGAACGACAACTTCGTCCTCAGCGTCGACTGGGCCACAGCCTTCGACAAGCAGGACAACGGCAAATTCAGCAACCTCTACATCAAGATGGGGTATATGTTTTAATAGAGGTTTAAGGTTTAAAGTTTAAGGATAAAGTTTAAGGATTAAAGTTATATGTTATAGTTTAAGGCTGACGCACCATGATATCCACCACAGTGCGTCAGCCTTAAACTTTAACCTTTTATTCAGCCGCGTTAGCGGCGATACAACTTAGCCGTGGGCGCAAGCCCACGGAACACAGCCCCCCCCCCTAAAAAAAAAGAGCCCCATCGGGGCGACACTTTAAAACAGGTTAGAGGTTATAGTTTAAGGCTGACGCACCATGATATCCATCACAGTGCGTCAGCCTTATTTTTTACCTCTAATTTAACCTTTTATTCAGCCGAGCTGATGAAGGGGTACTTGTAGTCGCGGGCGGGGTCGAAGGTCTCCTTGACGGCCTGCGGCGAGGTCCAGCGGATGAGGTTGAGGTAGCTGCCGGCCTTGTCGTTGGTGCCGCTGGCGCGGGCGCCGCCGAAGGGCTGCTGACCAACAACGGCTCCGGTGGGCTTGTCGTTGAAGTAGATGTTGCCTGCGGCGTTCTTCAGCAGGTCGTAGCCCATGCGCAGTGCCTTGCGGTCGGTGGCAAAGATGGCGCCGGTGAGGGCGTAGGGCGACGTGGTGTCGCACAGCTGGCAGGTCTTCTCGTAGTCCTTGTCGTCGTAGACATAGATGGTGATGATGGGTCCGAAGATTTCCTCGCACATGCTCTTGTAGTCGGGCTTCTTGGCCAGGATAACGGTGGGCTCAACAAACCAGCCCTTCTTCTTGTCGCACTTGCCGCCGAACACAATCTCGGCGTCCTTGCTCTTCTTGGCGTGGTCGATATAGGCCTTGCAGTTGTCGAACGAAGCCTCGTCGATCACAGCGTTGACGAAAGCCGAGAAGTCGCGCACATCGCCCATCTTGATTTCCTTGAGCATCTTGCCGACAATCTTCTCCACCTTGGGCCACATCGAGGCAGGCACGTATGCACGGCTCGCGGCTGAGCACTTCTGGCCTTGGAACTCGAAGGCACCGCGCACAATGGCCGTGGCCACCTGATCGGGGTCGGCGCTCTTGTGCACCATGATGAAGTCCTTGCCGCCGGTTTCGCCCACAATCTTGGGGTATGATTTGTAGATGTCGATATTCTTGCCGATCTCTTTCCAGAAACCCTTGAAGGTGGCGGTGCTGCCGGTGAAGTGCACACCGGCGAGGTTCTCGTTGGCGAAGGCCACCTTGCCGATAAGGGCGCCGCTGCCGGGCAGGAAGTTCACCACGCCGTCGGGCAGACCGGCTTCCTTGTATATCTTCATCAGGATGTAGTTGCTCAGCAGGGCCGTGGTCGAGGGCTTCCAGATGCACACGTTGCCCATCAGCACCGGACTGAGGCAGAGGTTGCTGGCTATGCTGGTGAAGTTGAACGGCGTGATGGCGAACACAAAACCCTCCATGGCGCGGTAGGTCACATAGTTCAGTGTGCCCTTGTCGCTGCAGGGCTGGTCGCTGTATATCTGGCTGGCATAGTAGGCATTGTAGCGCAGGAAGTCCACCAGTTCGCAGGCACTGTCGATTTCGGCCTGCATGGTGGTCTTGCCCTGTCCGAGCATGGTGGCGGCATTGATCAGGTAGCGGTACTTGCCGCTTATGAGGGTGGCGATTTTAAGCATGACGCTGGCGCGGTCCATCCACGGTGTCTCGGCCCACTCCTTCTGAGCCTTCATGGCTGCCTTGATGGCGTCCTGCACCTCTTTCTCGCCCACCTTGTGGTAGCGGGCCAGCACGTGCTTGTTCTCAGTGGGCATCACCACTTCGCCCATATTCTTGGTCTTGACCTCTTTGCCACCGATGATGGCGGGAATCTCGGTCACCTTGTTGTAGAGCTCGTCGAGGGCCTTACGGATTTCTTTTCTTTCAACGCTGCCGGGTGCGTAGCCTTTCACGGGCTCGTTCTCGGGCTTGGGGAACATGAAAATGCTGTTGTTCATAGTGGTTGATTTTGTAAAAGTTTTTCGGGTGCAAATGTACACATTTTTTTCATACTGGGCAAAAAAAAATCGTCATGAGATGTTTTTTTTGTATCTTTGCAACGTCGAATAGAAAACATAAAAACTTAATACATATTAATTATGAAAAGATTAGGACTTCTCATCATGTGCTTCGCCGCTTTGGCGATGACCTCGTGCAGCGCCCTCTCGTCGGCTGCCAGCAGCAACACCGTGGCCAGCGCCTCGGGTCAGGCTTGCGGCGTCGCTGTGCAAAACCTCTACAGCGCCTACCACAACACCGGCAAAGTGGACCTCACCAACGCCAACAACCTCAACAACGCCCTCGCTTTGGCCACCTGCTACACCAACCTCAAACAGAACAAAGACGACCAGAGCTACCGCAAGGCCTTCACCAGCGGCCTCATAGCCAGCTCGGCAGGCCTCATCACCTCGGCCAACGCCAGCGCCTTCGTCGACAAACTGCTGGCAACGGCTGGCCTCTCCAACATCAACACGCAGAATATTGCGCAGACCGCCACCACGGCTGCCACAATCATCAGCCTTCTCAACGCTCTGAAGCAATGAACATCGAAGCTCTTGAAAACATGAAAGCACGGCGTAGCTGCCGTGCTTTTCTTGACCGTATGCCCAGCCGCGAACTGCTGCAGAAAGTCTGCGAGGCCGGCACCTGGGCCCCCACAGGCCACGGAAAGCAAAGCCCGCTCATCCTTGCCGTCACCGACCGCACCCTGCGCGACCGCCTCTCGGCGATGAACGCCCGCATCTGGAACGAGCTCACCATAGCCCGCGGCGGCAAACCTCACGAAGGCATCGACCCATTCTACGGAGCACCCGTCGTGCTCGTGGTGCTGGCCGACCGCGCCGTGCCCACCTACCTCTACGATGGCTGCGCCGTGCTGACCAACCTCGCCAACGCCGCGCAAGCCTGCGGCCTCGACTCGTGCTGGATACACCGCGCCAAAGAGGAATTCGACTCCCAAGAAGGCAAAGCCATACTCAAACAACTCGGCATCGAGGGCGACTACGAGGGCATAGACCACCTCGTCGTCGGCTACCGCGCCAAAGACATACCCTCTCCCCTGCCACGCAAAGCGGACTACGTGAGGTTCGTCTAACGAGGTAGATAATTTAAGATTTAAGATTTAAGGTTATAGTTCAGCCCGCGGCTACGTTGTGTCGCCGCTAAAGCGGCTGAACTCCATTCTTAAACCTTAATATTCCTTCAATTCGAGGGTACCCGTCGCCGGGTCGAAGACCGCATAGGAGCGGTGCGTCAGCCAGTCGCCGGTGTTCACGTAAGTGGAAAGTGGAAAGTGAAAAGTGGAAAGTTGTCCGGGTGCGTCAGCACTAACGCATTCACGCATTAACGCATTCACGCATTCCACCCTTTCCACTTTCAGCTCGCGCACCAGCGGCGTATGGCGGTGGCCGAAGACGCAATAGTCGAAGTGCTCGCGCTGCAGGCGCTCCTTGCAGTAAATCACGATGCCCTCGCGCTCGTCGCCCAGGTAGCGCTGGCAGTCCTCGCGCTCATGACGGCGCTTGTTGCTGTCGCTCCATCGGCGGGCTATCGGAAACGTCAGACTCGACGGCAACGCGGCAAAAAGCCTCTGGCACACGCGGCTGCGGAAGAAATGGCGCACAAAGTCGAACCACCGGTCCGTGTGCCCCAATCCGTCGCCGTGCCCTACGAGGAAGCGCTTGCCGCCGAAGGTCATGGCCTCAGGGTCGTTGTGCACCGTGATGCCGCACTCCTCGGTCAGGTAGTCGAACACCCACATGTCGTGGTTGCCGATAAAGAAGTGGATGTCTACGCCGCTGTCGGCCATCGCAGCCAGTTTGCCCAGCAGGCGCACATTGCCGCGCGGCACCACATGGCGGTAGCTGAACCAGAAGTCGAACATGTCGCCCAGCAGCACAAGGCAGCCGCAGGTGGGACCTATCTCGTCGAGCCAACGGCAGAGCTGCAGCTCGCGCTCGCGGCTGTCGGCCCCGCTGCCCAGATGGGCGTCGCTCACAAAATATACCCTCTTGCCACTCATGCACTTTCAACTTTTCAACCTTCAATCCTTTTTCCAACCCTCAATTCACCTCAGCCAGCTTCTCGGATTCTGCGAGGCGGTGCCCTTCCACAGCTGGAAGCTGAACTCCGCCGTGCCGTCGCTGTTGGTATATACCGTGCCGAGGTTCTGCTTGGTGCTCACCTTGGAGCCCTCGCCCACGGTCACAGTGCCCATGTTGGCGTAGACTGTCATATACTCGCCGTGCCGCACGATGATGCCTTTGGTGCCGTTGGGACAGGTGAATACGCGCGTCACTGTGCCGTTGAAGACACACTGCACCGCCGCGCCGCCCCTGCACACCAGGTCGATGCCGTTGTTCATGTTCTGTCCGCCGCTGGAGTGTGTGTACTTGCCGTACTCGCGCGCCACCTTCGTATACACAACCGGCCACGGGAAGCGACCCTTGTTCGACGCGAAGTCGGCACTCATCGCCACCTCGACGGCCGACGCCTTGCTGCTGCCGGCATTGGTACTGCCTGCATTGGCGTTGGCTTTGCGCTTGTTGGCCTTGGCAATCTCCTCGTTGATAATCTTCTGTATCTGCTGCTGCAGCTGCCTCTTCTGCTTCTCCTTCTGGGCAATCTGCTGCTGCAGGCTCTTCTCCTGCTGCTTGCTCTGCTTCAGACTCTTCTGGCGTTCCTTCTGCTCGCGTGCCAGCTCGTCTTTCTGCCGCTTCTGCTGCACGAGCAGCGTGCTCTGCTCCTGCTGCTGACGGGCCAGGTCGACGCCAATCTCGTTCAGCTCATCCTCCTTCTGGCGGATGAATGCCGCCTGGCGACGGCGGTAGCGGCTGTAGTCGCGGAAGTAGCGCGTGCGCAGGTAGGCGTAGTTGTAGCTGCGCGTGTCCATCACCAGCACCAGCTTGTCCAGGTTGCCGCGCTCACCGTAGAGGGTGCGCACCACCTTGGCATACTCGGCCTTCAGGCTGTCCACCTGCGTGCGCATCATCGTGATGCTGTCTTTGGTGCGGCCCATCTGCACGTCGAGCAGGTTCAGCTGTCCGTTGATGTTGTTGATGAGCTTGGTGCGCTCGCCGATTTTCTTTTCGAGCAGGTTCAGCTGCTGCTGGCCGGCCTTGCTGTTCTTCTTAGCCTTCGCCAGGTCGCCGTTCAGCTTCTTAATTTCCTGCTCCACTCGGGCCTTGTCTTTCTCCAGCTGGCCCTTGCTCTGGGCCGAGACTGAGTGGAAAGTGGAAAGTGAAAAGTGGAAAGCGATGCCGACGCAAATCAGCACCACAACTTTCCACTTTCCACTTTCAACTTTCAACTTACCAATTGAGGATGCGTTTGAAGTCATATTCTTCGGGGTTGGGCAGGTATTTGCGCGCCGCCTCGTAGTCGGCGGGGGTGATGTAGTCCATGATGTCGTTGACGTACGACATCACCTTGTTGCTCTCCACATTCACCAGGCGCGGCGGTATCTTGCCCGTCACCGGGTCTTGCAGGTCTTTCAGATACAGCGGGCTCACGTTGCCCAGATTGTCCACATACACCATGCAGCCCGTGCAACCCTGGTTGAACAGCGTGTGCACACCCATGCCCATCAGCGAGCAGTAGGTCAGGTCGAAGGCAATCGGCGTGTGGCATCGTATCTCGTAGCCAATCTCCACAGGGCGCGTCTTCACCTTCAGTCCCAGCTCTTTCATCTTGCGTTCCAGCAAGTCATTGAAAATATGAGCCTTGCTCACCTTGCCCAGCTCGGGGTGCCCGTGCTCGTCGTAGCTGAAGTGGATGCCGCTGTTTTTGATCTCTTCGTCGCTCAGCGAGTGGAACACACCCTCGCTGATCATCGCCGCGCCGTAGCTGATGCCCATCAGCTTGCGCTTGACGATGCACGAAACCACCATATTGATAATCTTGTCGATGGTGATCTCGGTCTTGTTGAAGAACTCGGGGATAATCACCATCGGATAGTGGCAGGCGCCGGCGATGCCCAGGGCCAGGTGGCCTGCCGAGCGGCCCATGGCGCTCACCACGAACCAGTTCTCGCTGGTGCGGGCGTCTTCCATCACGGCGGTGGCCAGCACGCAACCCTGCGCCTTGGCGCTGTTGTAGCCAAAGGTGGGGCTGCTGTTGGGCAGCGGCAGGTCGTTGTCGATGGTCTTCGGCACATGGATATTGGCTATCGGATAGTGCTTGTCGGCCAGGAACTTGGCAATGCGGTTGGCCGTCGAGGCGGTGTCGTCGCCGCCAACGGTAACCAGCAGCTTGATGTCGTTCTTGGTGAAGAGGTCGAGGTTGAAGCGCTGCTCAAAATCCTCGGGCGTAGGTTTGAAACGGCTCATCTTCAGTATGCTGCCGCCCTTGTTGAATATGTCGTCGGCCGTGAGAAAATCCAGGTCCATCATGCGGGGTTTGTCGGTGAAGAGGGCGCTGTAGCCCCCGTGCAGGCCGATGACGCGGTAGCCGTCGCGCAGGAAGGTCTTGGCCACCGAGGCCACCACGGTATTCATTCCAGGAGCGGGACCGCCGCCAGTAAGTATTGCTATGCTTTTCATCTGTTTGAATGGGGTTTATTGGGTTTTCAAATAAAAACTTCGGAAGATAAAACGAACAAATGCCGATTATATTGTGCAGAGTGGATATTTTTTTTGCACTCCATCCCCGTTTCACAGTACCACGACCCCCAAAACGCTTGCAAAACATTGTACAGCAACGCAATACATGGACGAAAGAGGCATTTTTGCTCTTTCAGCCAACTGCCTGATTATCAGCATCCGCTTAGGTACCCCTTCGCCCGTTGTACAGTACTTGTACAGTATTTGTACAGTACTTGTACGCTTTATAAACGTACAAGTACTGTACAAGTAGCGTACATATAGCGTACAACGAGGGGTCAAAACAGGGGGCAAAATGGAGGCTGACCCCTCTGAGGCACCATGGACGCCGAAAGCCTTTTTTCGATGGCCGCGGCAATAAAAAAGACAAAATGCCGTTACCAAAGCATAAAGAGAGACTACAGGAAACGAATTCAGACAGATATGCCACTCACCTTCGAACTGCAAGCCACCTGCGGCGACGCCCGTGCAGGCTTGATACATACCGACCATGGCGATATAGAAACCCCCATTTTCATGCCCGTGGGCACAGCCGGATCGGTCAAGGCCGTGCACCAGCACGAATTGCGCGACGACATTGGGGCTCAGATTATTCTGGGCAACACCTACCACCTCTACCTGAGGCCGGGATGCGACCTGCTGCGGCAGGCCGGCGGGCTGCACCGCTTCATCGGCTGGGACCGCCCGATGCTGACCGACAGCGGCGGATTCCAGGTCTTCTCGCTCGCAGCCAACCGCAAACTGAAGGAAGAGGGATGCACATTCCGCAGCCACATCGACGGCAGCCGCCACCTCTTCACCCCGGAGGGCGTGATGGACATAGAACGCATCATCGGAGCCGACATCATGATGGCTTTCGACGAATGCTGCCCCGGCGATGCCGACAGACGCTATGCACAACGCTCAATGGAACTTACACACCGTTGGCTAGACCGATGCTTGAAGCGCTTCAACGAGACCGCCCCCCTCTACGGACACCACCAGGCCCTGTTCCCAATCGTACAGGGTTGCCAATATGCCGACCTGCGCAGAATATCAGCCGAATACATAGCGAGCAAAGACCCCGAGGGCTGCGCCATCGGCGGCCTGGCCGTCGGCGAACCGACCGAGGTGATGTACGAAATGATCGAGGTTGTCAACGCCATACTGCCCAAAGACCGCCCGCGCTACCTGATGGGAGTGGGCACCCCGCAGAACCTGCTTGAAGCCATCGAACGCGGAGTCGACATGTTCGACTGCGTGATGCCGACGCGCAACGGACGCAACGGACTCGTCTTCACCGCCGAGGGCACCATCAACATCAAAAACAAAAAATGGGAAACCTGCTTCGAGCCCATCTATCAGGACTACACCCTCGCCTACCTGCACCACCTTATCAAGGCAGAGGAAATACTTGGCCTTCAGATATGTTCGATACTTAACTTAAAGTTCTACTTATGGCTTGTGGGCGAAGCTCGCCGACACATACAGCAAGGCGACTACACCGCCTGGAAAGCCTCTATGACACCGAAACTGGGCCGCAGACTTTAATCTGTTTGAAAAAATGTTGATATCTTCTTCGGCAGATGAAGATGCAGATGGATAATTATATGTATTTTTGCCTATCCAAACAGGTGAGAACAGATGTTTAACTTTTACCACTTTATAACTGACCCTCACGCCATTGCGCTTTCGGCGGCAATGGTTGTCGCGCTGATATATTTATGTCTCTACTACGGTCTCTACCACATGCGTGTGGGGCGCTACCATGCCAAAAACAGAGGAAGCGACGGCGAAGAGCTGACGCGGGGCGGCCTGCCGCCGGTGAGCGTGGTGCTCACGGCACACAACGAC
>JAFVWV010000034.1 GCA_017501495.1 Bacteroidales bacterium
CAACGATATTTCGACGATTACAATCGTTGAAATATCGTTGAAATATCGTTGATGTATCGTTGATATGCCCTACCGGATGGCAGGACGATGGCTTGAACCGACGTTAAAAATCATTTCCCGGCCTCAACTTGAGCTTCGGTTTTGCCGAACCGGCGCTGGCGCTGCTGGTAGTCGAGCACTGCCTCGTAGAAGTGCTCGTGGCGGAAGTCGGGCCAGAGAAGGTCTGTGAAATAGAATTCGGTGTAAGCCATCTGCCAAAGCAGGAAATTACTGACTCTCAATTCGCCGCCAGTGCGTATCAGCAGGTCGGGGTCGGGGTAGGCGGCCGTGCAGAGGTAGCGGCGCAACGTATCCTCGTCAACCTCCTCGGGGCGCAGGCTTTCTGAACAGATGCGTTTTATGGCCTGGGCCACCTCCCAGCGTGAGCTGTAGCTCAGGGCCAGGACGAGGGTCGTGCCGCTGTTGGCGGAGGTCTGGTTTATGCAGCCTTGCAAGACGGAGCGCGAGCGTTCGGGTATGCGCTGCAGGTCGCCGATGGTCTGCAGCCGTACATTATTGTCCATCAGCGTCTTGGTCTCGTTATGCACGGCAGTGATGAGCAATTCCATCAGCCCGTCGACTTCGGCCTGGGGGCGGTTCCAGTTTTCGGTGCTGAAAGTATAGAGCGTGAGGTAGCCTATGCGCAGCGCCACGGCAGCCTCGACGGCGGCACGGACAGCGTCCATGGCACTTTGATGGCCGAAGAGGCGTTCGTGCTGCTGGCGCATGGCCCAGCGGCCGTTGCCGTCCATAATGATGGCCACATGCTGCGGCACACGGCTCTTGTCAATCTGGTCTATCGTTATCATATCGATTTTTTTGAGTGAATTACATCTCGCAGCGCGTATTGCGCATCCATCCGAAGAGGGTCTCGAGGCTGAAGCCTATAGAGAGGTTGAAGAAGGAGTACCAATCGTCGAGCGAATCGTCGCCCCGCTTTATGCCCGGGGCATTGACATAGCCAGCCACCACCTCGCCGCTGCGGTCGGCCATACGGGCCGCCATATCGCCGTCGGCAACGGCGGAGCCCAGCAGTTCGGCTCCCACGTATGTGGTGCTCACGTCGTCAAGATAGTCGGTCCAGGTCTTGCGGAAACCATATTCGGCAGCCACCGAGACACTCTTGCCCAGACGGAAACGCACGCCCATGCCAAACGGCATACAGAGCTGAAGCCGTGAGTATTGCCGCCGTTCGGGGTAGGCCTGGGTGCCTTGTCCTTCGGTGCAAAGCGGTTGCAGCTCGACCCACTCCACTGCGCCCTCGCTGTTGGTATATGAAGCCATAGGATTGAACCTGAAGACACCGATGCCGCCGAAAAGGTACGGCGTCCACTGGCTCTCGGTACCGCCCGGACCATAGGGGCGGAAATTGAATTCGGCCACGGCCGACAGCTCGTAGACATCGCTGCGGAAACTGAGGTTGCGCAGTTCAAGGTAGTCATGGTCGCACCCCACTGACCCCACCGAGGCATTGAGCCTGAGCGACCAGCGGTTGTCGAGACGCTCCCGCAGGCCTACACCGAAACCGAGGCGCGGCATGCCGAAAGCGCTCTGATTGTTGAGGTCGCCGATATACGACATACCGCCGCCGCATAGCACCAGCTCGCCGCGGCCGAGAAAGTCTTGGCGCTGGGCCGCCACAGGCAGGACTGCAGCCAGCAGAAGGACTATGATACCGGGTTTTCTCAATCTTTTCCCCATTTTGCCGAGCGGCAGATGCCGTCGACCTGCATAAGATAGTCGCGTTTGTCGAATCGCGGACAGTAGACGTAGCCGGTGATGTCGACCACCTGCGAGCCGTCGGGCGAAAGAAGGGTATAGCTCACGAAGGGACCGCCCATAAAGTCGCCGAAGAGCCGCCAGAGTCCGCGCGTCTCGATGCAGAAACTGGAACTGTCGTAGTCCACACGGCGGTTCAACAGCGGCACGCGGCGTTCGGTGCCCATATAGCTGCCGTCGGCAGGTCCTTCGACATGACGCCGCATGATGGTGTCGAGCCGATTCCAGATGCGGTTGGTATCGAGCTGATTTTGGTCGCGATAGGGCTGCACATTGACTATGATTCCGAGCCCGAAGTCCTTGGTCTCCTTGCGCAACCACGCAAAGCCATCATCTTCGTCGGCCCAGATATATTCCTGCGGCAGCGTCAGCCGGAAGCCGAACTTGTCCTCGAAGCGGTGCATCAGCTCCACGTTGCGGTCTTTATAGAAAGCATTGCCCATACGGGCATACTCGGCCTTGTATATCTCCTCGACCACGAGGTCGGCATGCTGACGCAACATTTCGCGCAGCGATGCCTCGCTGCGGGCGGCTATGTCGACCACCACCTGCGGCTCGGCCCACTGGTTATGGTGTATGTAGAACTTGTCGGGATTGTCGGCCTTGATGTCGCAGATGATGATGTTGCGGTGCATCTTGAACATCTGCGTGTTGCGAAGCGAACTGACGGGCACATTGATCACCGAGAAGCGCGCCTCGGCCTGAGGCAGACCATCTTGAGGCATTAGCAGTATAGAATCGAGCAAAGCCTTCGTGGCGCCAGTGTAATAACCCTTGTCGGCAGCCACAAGCACCTCGCAGGTCTTGCCGCTCGAACTGCGTTTGTTGAGGGCTTTGGTTTCCGGACTGTTGCAACCCGCGGCCAGCAGCACCACGGCTGCCATACAGGCCAGAGTCAGAGCTTTGAAAAATGTTGTTCTCTCCATTGGTGAAATTCTTTTATTGCCTCCGCTATGGGAGTCTGATTGATTCCAAGTTCATCGACGGCACGGCCGCCGTCGTAGTATTCCTGCACCATAAGCTGGCGCACATTATTCAGGCAGAGGTCGGTACGCACGCCGACGGCTCGCATCATACTGCCTATGGCACCTGCCGATGTCACCAGCCATCGCGGCAAAGCCACAATCGTCTGGCGATAGCCCGTCACGTAGGCCTGAAGCCGGTAAAGATCGGCCATGCTCATACAAGCTCCGCTGTTGACAACAATGTAACGGTTGCCGCTGATGCCGCGCACCAGTGCATTGACGCAGGCTTGAGCCACATCCTGCACAGCCACGAAAGCCTTGCCGCCAGGAGGCGCCGCCATCACTCTCCGCCTGTAGGCGGCCAGCAGCATGCGTCCCGACGAAGGGCGCACGTCGCAGGCTCCGAGTATAAAGCCGGGATTGATCACCACCACATGCCAGTCGGGATGGACACGCACTGCCTCGGCCAGAAACTCTTCGCCGGCGCGCTTGCTCTTGGCATAAAGGCTGTCGACGAAAGGGTCCCGCATAGTCTCGTCGCCTTTTGAGGGACGCTCGCACGTGCCGTTGCCTATAGTGTTGACCGTCGAGGTGTGGACAATGACCTTGATGCCGCACTGCTCGCAGACCGACACCATGCGACGGCAGAGCCCGGCATTGACTGGCAAATAATCCGATAGGTGCCGGAGCGACATATCGGTGATGCCGGCACAGTTGATTATGGCATCGCACCCCTCGGCAGCCCGGAGCAAGTCGGCGTCGCTCAAAAGAGAGCCGACAACCTCACGCCATGTGCCGTCAATTGCAATAGCGCCCGCGCGGCGCACCAGCACGACGACTTCGTGGCCGTCGTCAAGCAGCCGACGCAGCACATTGTGACCCAAAAGGCCTGTGGCTCCAAGCAGCAACACTTTCATATCTCCAATAACGCGATACACGTCAATATATTGCACATGCGGCAATAAAAAAACGCTGTCGTTCTGACAGCGTTCGCTTTTCAATGGCGTTGCTCCTTCTTTGGGAGCTCATTGCTCAGGCTTACTTGTCGAGCTCCTGCTGGCGCAGCTGCTGGACGTAGATGGCCTTCAGACGCTTCTCGCGGTTGATGACGCTCGGCTTGGTGAACTTCTGGCGGTCGCGCAGCTCTTTCACAACGCCGGTCTTGTCGAATTTGCGTTTCAGCTTCTTCAGAGCTCTCTCAAGGTTTTCACCTTCTTTGATGGGAACTACGATCATTGCTAATACCTCTTTCTTGTTAAGGGTTTGTAAATTGATTGATTTATCAAGACGTTGTTACATCTTCATGCTTAGAACATCAGGTGACCCTGGGCGGCGGCATCGTTGAGGGCGGCGATGATGCC
The DNA here is from genome assembly GCA_017501495.1 of Bacteroidales bacterium. Lineage (GTDB taxonomy): Bacteria > Bacteroidota > Bacteroidia > Bacteroidales > P3 > Colimorpha. Next base: position 4,145 of record JAFVWV010000034.1, read on the forward strand.
CTTCTTGTTGATGATGCGCATGCCTTTGGCCGAAACCTTCAGCGTGATCCACATATCCTCTTCGGGAATGTAGAATTTCTTGGTCTGCAGGTTGGGGGCGAAGGTGCGTTTGGTGTGGATACGCGAGTGCGACACATTGTTGCCCACGATTACTTTCTTGCCGGTGATTTCACATTTCTTTGACATTGCTGTATACTTTTTTTAGTTTTTATACGTTGTTTAACTGCGTTTCCCTCGGCGGAAAACGGCTGCAAAAGTACTACCTTTTTCCGACGTGGCCAAACAATTCGGTGTTCAAAAACGATGTTTTAAGTTTTTTTAACATTTAATTAATCATAAAACATTGATTTAAAACAATATCCACATTTGGCACATTTGCAATTTAACAATCATTTTTCAATCACTTATGCATGCATTTTTTGCCATTGTGAATATCTTTATTTGGCTGTTTTGGATAATTGTAGTAATTTCGCGGCTCGATTTTAATGACCTAAAACAGTACGTAAAACGTAAACAGAACAGTTATGATTGGAGTAAACAAAGTAATCCTTGTAGGAAACGTAGGTAAGAATCCCGATGTGGTATCATTCCCCTCCGAAGGCGCAATGCCTGTGAAGAAAGCCTCTTTCCCTCTGGCCACTACCGAGTACCGCCGCAACCGCGACAACGAGCGAGTGGAGATCACCGAATGGCACAACGTGGTCTGCTGGCGCGGTCTGGCCGATGTGGCCGAGCGCATACTGACCAAAGGCGCGCAGATTTATGTCGAGGGACGCCTGCAGAGCCGTTCGTGGGAGGACAAAGAGGGCAACAAGCGCCACGTCACCGAGGTGGTGGCCGACAACCTGCTGCTGCTCTCCAAGCGCCAGAACGGCGACGACAACCGCAACAATCCCTTGATGGACATCCTCAACAACGAGACCGAACCGTTGGGCGACCTGCCGTTCTAAACACTATCAGACACATAAAAAAGAAAGGCTCCCGACAATGGGAGCCTTTCTTTTTATGCCGATATGTATCACTGCTTTTCAGATGTGATGCGTTCGAGCCACTTCAGCATGCCAAACATGACAGACATGGCGGCTACGCATATCAGGGCAAAGACCAGCCAGCACATCCACAGCTTGGGCATGGCGGTGTAGATATATGGTCCGAGGAGGATCAGCAAATTGCCGATAGCGGTGGCTGCAAGCCACAGACCTTGGCAGATACCCTGCAGGTGCTTGGGGGCAATCTTCGACACGAAGCTAAGACCCAGCGGGCTGATGAAGAGCTCGGCGACAGTGAGGAAGAAGTAGGTCACTATCAACGCCCACGGACCCACCTTCATGGCTTCCTGGTCACCGACCGGCATGGCGAGGAAGTCTTTTGGCGAGGGATAGCCAATGCTGGCGCACAGAGCCACCAGGAAGATGTAGGCGCATGCAGCGATACCCATACCGAAGGCAATCTTTTTGGGAGTGGAGACTTCCTTGCCCTTTCTGACCAGGTAGGCGAAGAACCACATTATGATGGGCGTCAGGATGATGACAAAGAAGGGGTTGATGCACTGCCAGATCTCGACGGGTATCGAGGAGGAGTTGACAAAGTCGCGGGCGAAGAACGAGAGAGATTCTGCATTCTGATGGAACGACATCCAGAAGAACACCACCACACCAAGCACGGCATAAAGGCCAGCCATACGCTGCCTGACGTCTTTGGCCATTGCGGCTTTCTCCTCGGCAGAAAGTGTTGTCTCGACAGCCTTGTCTTTCTTGACGGGGTTGGGCATGCCCTTCTTGGTGCAAAGGAAAATGGTCAGCGAAATCAGCATGGCAATGACCGAAGCGATAAAGGCGAAATGGACACCCGTGTTGTAGACATTGACATAGCTGTCGCAGAAAGCATTCAAATCGTTGGCGGCTTCGGGATACTGGGCTGTGAGAGCCACGAGGTTGTCCATGTCGTTGTCCTTCATGCCGTCAGTCAGGTATCTGTGGCACAGTTTGGGCAGTTGGGCATTGTAGACCATGTCGTGGGCCTTGAGCCACCAGTTGCGGATAATCGGAGCGATGAATGGGGCAATGACACCGCCGATGTTGATGAAGACATAGAAAATCTGGAAACCGCTGTCGCGTTTCTCTTTGGCTTTGGCCAGGGCCTCGGGGCCTTTCTTGGCCTCTTCGGCTTCAAAGTCGTCATAGATCTGACCTACCACAGCCTGCAGGTTGCCCTTGAAGAGACCGTTACCGCAAGCGATGATCACCAAGGCGACAAGGGTGAGCACCATGACCCACGAGAAGCCGTGACCGCTGAACACGGGGATGGAGAGAATACCATAGCCGATAGCCATCACGACGATACCGGCGATGATGGTACCTTTAAAATTACGCGTACGGTCGGCAATGATACCGCCTGGCAGAGCAAGCAGATAAATCAGGAAATAAAAACCGGCGAACATAATACCGGCAGCAGTGTCGGACACGCCGAACTTCGAGCAGATGAAGAGCGAAAGCACGGCGTTCATGATGTAGTAGCCAAAGCGCTCGCCCATGTTGCTCAATGCAGCGGGGATAAGTCCCTTAGGATGTTCCTTCAGTGCCTTGCGCACATAGAAGATGATGAATGGAGTGACAACAATCAGGCCCGCTATGAGCATAAACAGCGGAGTGTTGGCATTCCAAAGGTTAGAAATAAACTCCATAATTGTAATTTTTTGGTTTATAATTATTTTAACTTAATTTACGTTTCTATGCGTCATGCAATTATGGTGCAAAGTTACTAAAAAAATTTGACATACGGACTTTTGCGGCGTTTTTTTTTGTATTTTTGCATCCCGGATTATGGAACAGATCATCGCACAGACAGTGGCCGTCCTGCGCCGCGGCGGCACCATCCTCTACCCCACCGACACCATTTGGGGCCTCGGCTGCGACGCCCGCAACCGCGACGCCGTCGAGCGGCTCTACGCCATCAAGCAGCGCGACCACTCCAAGAGCATGCTCGTGCTTTGCACAGAAAACATCATATCCGGTCGCCATGACCTCTTTGAGCATTCCGGCCACCCCGATTCGCGCCCAACAACCTATATCCTGCCGGCCGGAATATGGCAGCCGCTTTTCGCCTCGCCTTTGGCCGACAATCTTGCGGCCGCCGACGGCTCGCTGGGCGTACGCCTGGTGCGCCACGACTTCTGCCGCCGCGTGGTCGACGCCCTCGGCGCGCCTCTCGTCAGCACCAGCGCCAACTTCAGCGGCCAGCCCTCTCCGGCTTCGCATGCCGACATCGCCCCCGGGCTTTTCACCCGCGTCGACTATGCCGTGCCGCCGCTGGCGGAGTTCGAGAGCCACGAGACCCGCGGCAGCCGCATTGTCAAATTCTCGCCCGACGGCCGGCAGACCGTCGTTCGCCCCTGACATTTTCCGGCTGCGCAATATTCCCGTCGGACACAAATCGGGGGCTTTCATAAATACACTTTTGAAAGTGCGTCTCTTCGAGACGCTAATCTGTATTTGCCTGATATACCCCACACTGCAAGTGTGGGGTTATTGAGAGTTTGCCTCTGCGAGGCAATTTCATAGACGTTCCCATTATCACGTCTCTTTTTTGAACACAAATTACCACGACTCTTTTTTGATGTCACCGGGCCAGCGCCAATGCCGCCACCGTGTCGGGCACCCCGCAGGGCAACTCGTGTATCTCTATGTCGGCGGCCTGCAGGGCTGAAGCCATGCTTCCAAAGCCGCGTATGCCCGTGCCGCGCAGCTTGAGGACGGCTTCCTTGGCTGTCCAGAGGCGCAGGAAAGCCATCGTCGGGTCGTCGGCCTCGCGCACCGCAGCCTGCTCGGCCTCGGTGCAAACGCGCCGCACCAGACCGTCGGCCACGCGGCGGCGGCTTTCCACGTCGATGCCCACCGGCCCGCGCCGGCTCACGGCCACCGCCACCGCCGTCCGGCAATGGCTGATGCTCACCGCCAGCTCCGGATGCAGCGGCAGGCGGGGGGCTCCATGGGCGTCGTGCTCCAACGGCGTCTCACCGCCCAGCAGGCGGTACAGCAGACGACTGGCGGCCGCACTCTGTTCGGCATGCGTCTGCCAGTCGCCTCGTTCTATCTTCCACTCGACGCCGTCCGTCATGCCTTGCCGATGATGTCGTAGGGCACCGTGTCGCCGGCCGGGCGCGGCTCTTCGATCGGGCCGAACTGCTGCTCGTACTTCTTGATGTTGTCGGCCAGGGCGGCCAGTGTGCGCTTGGCGTGGATGGGGTTCATGATGATGCGCTGGCGCACGGCGGCACCGTCGACTCCGGGCAGCATCTGCGCAAAGTCCATGATGATCTCCGTCGGGTTGTGGCTGATGACCACGAGGTTGCTGTAGGTGCCCTGCGCCACGTCGGGGGCGATGTTCAGTTTCAGGTTGTTCTGCTGTTGTTCTTTCTGGTTTGCCATGATGATGTGTTTGTTTTATTTGTTCTACTTTTGCCGTCATTAACGCGGCAAGGCGGTTTTTATTGTGTCGGTCGCCATGCTTACCGTTCCGTCCGGTGCCTGCAGCGTGGCATCCGGGTGCTGTCTGCTCCTTGTCTGCGCTATCTCTCATCCTTATCCGCGCTATACCATCTCTTACAAAAGTAGGAGCGGGTATAGCGTATGTAAGGAGGAGGTATAGCGTTGATAAGGAGGGGGTGGCTCTCGATGCCTGATTATCAGGCATTTGACATAATCCTCTTACTAAAGTGCCAATATATTGGTTTTCAGCATGTTGAAAAATAATTCAAAATCGGCATAGTCTGTCCGGCTGTCCCCCCTCGGGCAGATGCCGTCTGTTTTGAAAAAAGAGCCCCGCCGGGGCATCGGAGACTGGTCTCCGATGCCCCGGCGGGGCGATATCACGGCGGTGGTGCCGGCCGGGCCGGCTCGGTCAATCGCCGACGGGGTCGAAGAAAGCTCTGACGGTCACGTCGGCGGTCACCGTGAAGGTGCGAGGGTTGTCGGTGCTGCCGTCGCTCCACTCGCGAAAGACATATCCCTCATTCGGCGTGGCGGCGATCGTGGCTTCCGACATGGCAGGAAAGCGGTGGCCGCAGCCGCCGACCCTACGATGGCTTTCCTGCGCCTCTGGACCCGCAAGGAAGCGGTGCTCAAGCTGCGCGGCACCGGCATACGCGGCTTCGGCAGCATGGTCGAAGCTCTGCAGGCCGACGGCGTGGAAATACGCGACCTGCCGTGCGACGCGCCCGACACGGTGGCAGCCTTGGCGCTAGCCCGTTGATGCGCCACCCTTCCGTCGAACACTTCTTTGAACATAAATTGCCACTTTTTTTCTTTGAACACGAATTGCCGCGAATTAAACACGAATTTTCATAAATCGAATTTAGATAAGAATTTGTTCAAATTTAATTTACATATAATATCACACTGCATTTCTCATTATCTCTGTGAAATACACATTGGAAATGAGAAGCACAACATGTTTGGAATTAACCGAAGCACAAAGGCGGGAACTCGAAAAGGGGTATCGCCTTGGAGAAAAGCATTGTTTCCGATGAGGTGCCTACGGCTAATGCCTGAATTGCAGGCCGACCTGCAGCATGCCCGTGCTGTGTAGCAGATGCCCATCTTTTGCTCCGCTGTGGCTGCCGAGCATATACTCGGCATAGATACCGAAGTGTCGTGTCAGATAAAACCCTGCACCTGCACCGACACCGTATTCCAGTCGATTCCCATTGCATCGCCAACCGCCTACCTTGCCGGCCATCCACACGTCCCACTTGTCGGAACCGGCTTTTGCGAGCGACAGCAAACTTGCCCTGACACCCAGGCCGTATCTCAACGAGGGGCGTTTTTCAAACCATTCGTCGGGCTTGTAGATGCTGTCACCTGCCGGGGTGACGGTCAGCGACATACCATCGCCGTAGTGCAATATGCTTCCCGGTTTGCAGCCGACGTAGACTCCGAAGCTGAGCCAGTCGAGTACGTTGAAGCTCCAGTCCAAGGTGGCAGAGCCGTAAAGGACCGCAGTGTTTTCAACCGCATAGTCGTCCTCGGCAAAAAGCGAAGCCGGAGTGTTTTCCATAAGGTCAAGCGAGAGTCTCCAATTGCTTCTTTCCTGTGCGTTCAACATTCCCATACCCATCATGGCAAATGCAATAACCCAAATGTTCTTTTTCATAATCAATGATTTTTATTTTTATAAAACGGATTGATCACCTTTGACAATCCAGGCCCCATCAGGTACTATATCACTTTGGGCGCCTATGTGGATTGCCCAAAAATGCGCGGCTTTTTTCCTTGACGTAAACAAACTGTTGCTTACAGCGGTAAATAGTTGCCTGTTGTATTCAGATGTTGATTCGGTGGCGCGGAATTCATCATACCTGCTTTCGTCGAAGGAACAGGACCTATATCGTGCGTCTATGACCATGGATGATGGCTCCAGAAAATATAACCCCAAAAATCCCTTCTTGAATGTTTTTGCCGTGAAATATGCAGAATGATACTTTCTGAATGGGAATAATTGCACAAGAGTAGAATAATATATTTCTGTTTTCAATCGGTAAATGCCATTTACCTTGCTATTGTGATATGTTGAAGCGTTTAAGTGATTGCTGTGATTAGTTGCTTTTTTCTCAAAATCATTGAATATCACAATGCCCAGTGAATCTTCAGACACGTATGGTGTGTAAAGAAAAACGGTGTCATTTAAGTCAATATCGCATTCTTTCATTGTTCTCAGTTCGTCAATATTACAAATACTTGTTGTAACAGTTCCATTATCAAACAATTTCACCACACTGCTATCCACCGCAAATAGTCCCTCCTCATTTGCGATATATCGAAGTGGCGTTTGATAGAATCGCGGTAAGCAATAAGTGATAGTGTCTTCGTCAACAAATTGTATATATGCTTCGTTTACCTCGACAAAGTCCATAAAATCTCTTTCACTTTTTGTCGTATCAGATATAAACCCGTAATATAACTTATCTGAAATTACCCCAATTGAATTATAGTTGCTATACAAAACCTCATATCCATATAGCGTATCTATTCCTGAGTTACGCAATGACAAACGATATGTCAATTCATGGTTGAATTCACCATAGTTGATAAATGTGGGGACATTTTCTATCTTCTTCGTGTGAACCGTCATAGTGTTTACATCTTCGTTAACATCTTTCGTGCAAGACGTTGCAAGGGAATTCATAATTATCGCAACTGCAATGATGGGGATGATTCTATTTTTCATTTTTTTATTTATTAAATTTAACGTTTTTTTAACTGTCTTGGTTTTCGGCAATGCGGGCTGGGCGGCGGCGCGTTTTTGCCTTGGCCGCCCTGCACGGTGCTGCCGCTTGGTGACGCTTATTTCGTCGCGATGCAGGTGTAGATGCCCTTGTCCCTGTCATACGTTACCTCGACTTCGTAGCCATCATTTATCATTTTGTCGCACCACGCTACAGCCGCAGAACGATCGCTCGTCGAGTAGGTGACGACATCTTTTGCCGAAAAAACTGAAGTATTTCGTCCATTGAATGTCACCCTGTACCCCTGTTCGGCAAGGTCGAACAGATAATTTATCAGTTCTGTACGGCCTTCTTCCGTCACGCATTCCGTCTTTGTCTCTCCGTTTATGGAATATGAAAACATATTCTGGCCTTCGGCCATATCCGAAACGGGATACTGTAATACTTCTTTCTGGCAGCCTACTGCCAGTAGTCCGATTGCAGCGCACAGCGCCACGGTTCTCAGTGTCTTCCTCATTTTATTTTAATTTAAGTTTTGAAGTTTTTCAAATGCAGCATTTATTATGATTTTGTCCTGCTCGTCGTTGACTACATCGTATATACATACACTCAAATCCACGGCAGAGCAAATCACTAAATCGTGCTCCTTGGTGTCCGCATCCTTACGAGATTTGATATTGTTTTTGGGTGTTTTGAACATCTTTATCGGTGTTTCTCCATCTTTCACACGTTGCCTCATCGAATTGAGACTTTTAACTTGAATGTACTCCATAATATCGAACCATGTGGCGGTGTCTTTGGCCTGCAGGGTGACGGCGTCGATGGTGACGGTGTCGGCGATGCGGAGATTTTTGACGAAGCCCGCGGCCACGTCGGGGTTGTGCTCGTAGCGCAGAAAGAGCGGATGCAGCTCGCTGCGCACCACTCGCCGCGGCGTTTGCCACACCCACAACGCCAAGAGTACCCCGACGACGACTATCAACAATGAAAATAAATAGCGTCTCATCACACAAAAAGGTTATTGGCTATGGTTAATACCTCGCTATCCGTGTTGTCAGGACCATCGGCACAAGCAATAAACGAATACGGGGTTCGCGCAACAGACATCGTTGCCGATGCCAACAATACCAGCAGCAACAAACTGATCAACGCAAACCACAGCGTATTGAACCGCTGCCAGCGCCGCCGGTCGGTGTTGGCCATACGATGCATGGCACCTTGGACGGCCAGCAGCTCAAACTCGCGTTGCACATCGAATTGTTCAAGGTTCTCAGTTCTATCCATAGATTTTGGTTTTAATGGTTTTCATTTTCTTCAGCGCACGATTCACACGTTGGCGCACGGTGGCCTCACTAAGGTGCATCTTGACGGATATCTCGCTGTATTTGTAGCCCTGAATTATGAGGCGCAGTATTTCGCGGTCTTGCTCGCTGTCGAGATAGGCCATAAGTTCCTCGAAGGTCTCGCGGTTCTCGCGGGCAGTGGCGTCGTCGGGCTCAGACATGGCTGCAGAGAGCGGCACCGTGTGGTGGCGCAAGCGCCGGCGCCAATAGTCGATGGCCACCGACCTTATGACACGCTGCGCCCAGCGCCACCGCTGACGCTCATTGTCGGCCCGACACGAGGCAAAACGCTGGTCAATCGTCATAACAATCTCATACAACAGTTCATCGACCTCGTCGGGAGTGTCGGCAAACGCGCAGCAGAAGTTGTAGATGTAGTTCCGATGCTTTGTCATCAGATCGTAGAACTCCAACTTCAAAGTGTCCTCTATGTCGTCGTGTGCATCCATGCCTTTATATTATAAGACGAATTAAGAGGGCCTTTTGTGACACGCGGTTGCCATTTTAACATTATTTATGATTTGTCGGCTGAAATAGAGTACAAAAAAACGGGGCGGCAGACTTAAAAGTCTGCCGCCCCGCAGGTTGGTTCTTTATCGCCACAGAAAGGGCGCATAAATTGCATTTTATTTCTGCTTGGCAGCACTCATGGCAGGCGCATTGCCCACAATGATGTCCTGATATTCGCGCAGGCCGGTGCCGGCGGGAATAAGATGGCCAACAATGACGTTCTCCTTCATGCCCTGCAAGGTGTCGCACTTGGCGTTGATGGCTGCCTCGGTGAGCACTTTGGTGGTCTCCTGGAACGAAGCGGCGGAGATGAACGACTTGGTCTGCAGCGAGGCGCGAGTGATACCTTGGAGCACCTGCTTGCAAGTGGCAGGACGGGCATCGCGCACGGTGACAAGTTTTTTGTCCTGACGACGCAGGGCACTATTCTCGTCGCGCAGTTCGCGGGCGGTGACAATCTGACCCACGGAGAGGGCGGTGCTGTCGCCAGAATCCTCGACAACCTTCATGCCGAAGATATTGTCGTTGACATCGTTGAAGTCAAGACGGTTGACGAGGTCGCCTTCAAGGAATCGGGTATCGCCCGGATCTTCGATTTCGACCTTGCGCATCATTTGACGCACAATGACCTCGAAGTGTTTGTCATTAATCTTCACACCCTGCAGACGGTAAACCTCCTGCACTTCGTTGACGATATACTCCTGCACCTTCATAGGTCCTTTGATGGCGAGAATGTCGCTTGGAGTGATGGCGCCGTCGGAAAGAGGCGTACCGGCCTTGACATAGTCGCTGTCTTGAGCAAGGATTTGCTTGGAGGTGGGGATGAGGTAGGAACGCTGCTCGCCAGTCTTAGAGGTGATGGTGACCTCACGATTGCCGCGTTTGAGTTTCTTGGCGATGGATACGATGCCATCGATTTCGGCAACAATGGCGGGATCGGAGGGGTTGCGGGCCTCGAAGAGTTCGGTGACACGAGGCAGACCGCCCGTGATATCGCCAGCCTTGCCGAAAGAACGAGGTATCTTGACCATGATATCACCGGCCTTCAATTCCTGACCCTGCTCGACACCGATATGGGCACCGACAGGAAGGTCGTAGACTTTGAGGATGTTACCCTCGGAGTCTACTATATTGAGGGTCGGGTTCTTGGTACGCTGACGGCTCTCAATGACAACCTTGTCCTGAAGTCCTGTCTGGGCATCGCTCTCGACACGGAATGTAACATTCTCAATAACGTTCTCGAAGCTGACTTTACCGGCCACATCGGATATGATAACGGCGTTGTAAGGATCCCATTCGGCGATGAGGTCGCCTTTGGCGAGAAGGTCGCCGGCAGCCTTGTAGAGTTTGGCACCGTATGGCAGAAGCGACGAGAAGAGGGTGACATCAGTTTTGGTGTCGACGATGCGCATCTCGGCCGAACGGCCCATCACGATGTGGTAGCTATCACCTTCAGCATCTGTGTAAGGTATGGAACGCAACTCATCGATGACAAGGCGTCCGTCATACTTGGCCTGCAGGCTCGAGGTGGTACCGATGTTGCCACCAGCCACACCGCCGACATGGAAGGTACGCAGGGTGAGCTGTGTACCAGGCTCGCCAATGGCTTGTGCTGCAATGACGCCGACGGCCTCTCCTTTCTGCACCATCTTGCCAGTGGCAAGGTTGCGGCCATAGCACTTGGCACAGACACCATGCTTTGACTCGCAAGTAAGAACAGAGCGGATTTCGACCTCTTCGATAGGCGATTCCTCAATCTTCTTGCATATATCTTCGGTGAGTTCTTCGCCAGCATGAGCGATCAGCTCGCCAGTCTGGGGATGATAGATGTCGTGGACAGAGGTGCGGCCAAGGATCTTCTCGCCAAGGCTCTGCACAATATCCTCGCCCTTTTTGAGGGCGGTAGTGGGCAGGCCACGGAGCGTGCCACAGTCTTCTTCGGTAATGATGACGTCGTGGGCCACGTCGACCAAACGGCGGGTGAGGTAACCGGCATCAGCCGTCTTCAGAGCGGTATCAGCCAATCCCTTACGGGCACCGTGGGTCGAAATGAAGTACTCGAGAACCGAGAGACCTTCCTTGAAGTTGGACACAATGGGGTTCTCAATAATTTCGTTGCCGGAACTACCGGCTTTCTGCGGCTTGGCCATAAGACCACGCATGCCAGAAAGCTGACGAATCTGCTCCTTGCTACCACGAGCACCAGAATCGTACATCATAAAGATGGGGTTGAAGCCCTGATTGTCGGCCTTCAACTGCTTCATGAGGGTTTCTGTAAGCTGGTTATTGGTGTTGGTCCAAATATCAATGACGTGGTTGTAGCGTTCGTTGTTGGTGATAAGACCCATTGAATATTGCGCCATAACCTCTTCGACTTCCTCATTGGCTTTCTCTATGAGCTGCTCTTTCTCGGCGGGAATGATAACGTCGCCGAGGTTGAAAGAGAGACCGCCGCGGAATGCCTGACGATAACCCATATTTTTAATATCGTCGAGGAAAGATGCGGTGACGGCATTGCCGCACTCTGTGAAGATGTCGCCAATGATGTCGCGCAACGACTTCTTACCCATCACCTGGTTGATGTAGCCATACTGGTCGGGCACTACTTGGTTGAAAATGACACGGCCGACGGTGGTACGAAGACGGTTGGTCTTAATATAGTGGCCGTTGGCAACAACGATAACGTTACCTTCGCGGTCGCGCTTGACCTCATATTCGGTACGACTGTGAACAGCGACCTCGGCCGGAGTGGCGCAGTCGATATCGGTAAGCACCTTGCCATTCTTGTCTTTGATGACTTCAGAGAAGGTGCGGTCGGTCTTGA
>JAFVWV010000035.1 GCA_017501495.1 Bacteroidales bacterium
ATTTCAACGATATTTCAACGATTACAATCGTTGAAATATCGTTGAAATATCGTTGATGTATCGTTGATATGCACTACCGGATAGCAGGATGATGTGTTAAATTAACATAAAAGCACTGTGCCGGATGCGAACCGGTATCCGATGTGCAAAAAAAATAGGCAGAGACTGTTGTCTTCGCCTATATTGTTGTGTGTGTGGTGTTTCTGTGTGGTTTTTAGAACATCACCTGCACGCCCGCCTCGAGGCGCGGCAGGAGCACCTTGCCGGCCGGCACCTCGCTGCCGATGCTGTTGAGGCGGTAGCGGGCATAGATGCCTATCATGTCGTAGGAGAGGCGTGTGGTGACGCCCCAGTTCCAGCGGTAGCCGTCGAGCATGTCGAGGCCGCGCACAGTCTCCTTGCGCGACGAGGCTATGTCGCCGTTGCGCGAGCCCTTGAGCCTGTACGAGTTGTAGCCCCAGTTGCCATAGACGCCGAGGTCCCAGTGCAACCCTTTGTGCTGCATGCCCAGCGGCACGAAGCGCACCCGCTGGAAGAGCTCGATGCCCAGCTCGCCGAGGTAGACTTTGTGCTGGCTGACCTTCTTGTCGAGCCAGCGCAGGTCGTCGTCCATTGCGGCCAGCGAGTCGAGGCGGTTGGCTTCGCTGCCGAAGCGGAAGGCGCTGTGGCCGTATTCGACGGCCAGGCCCCAACCGTAGGCTTTGGTGAAACGGTATTGCCAGCGGGCGCCGATGCGGAAGGCCGGCGACCAGATGCTGCAGCCCAGCTCGTCGGCATCGGTGCCGATGGGCAGACCCATCTGAAAGTAATAATCGCGCACGAACCGGTCTTCAGTGGCTATGTCGCGGCTCGGGGTGCGGCTCAACTCGATGGTCTTGGCATATTCGAGTTTGGGGTCGTTGCTGCGGATGAAGGTCCAATTGTCGGGGTCGGGGTTTGTCGGTTGGTCGAAGCGGTATTCGGCGGTGTGGCCCGCCATGTGCACCACCAGCCGGTGGCCGCCCGCAAAGTCGAGCCGGATAGAGGTGTCGGTCACGCTGACCCAGCGCTGGCCGTAGGTGTAGATTCTGCCGTCGTCGAGCACGTCTTTGTAGAAGATATACACCGAGGTGTCGCGCTTCAGCGGGGCGACGCTCACCGTTGTCTCGTCGATGCGCTCGAAGCGGAAGGTGGGCTCGACGGTCTTTTTGCCCCCCATGAAGAACGAAGCCTGGGGCACACCGTAGCCGAATGCATAGTCGCAGTAGGGGTAGAGGTCGGCGCTGCGCTGTATGAGGTCGAACATCTGCATGTTGGTCTTGCCGGGCGAGGCCTGCCAGGCGCAGGCAGCAAATCCGGCCACCAGCGGGCACGAGAAGGAGGTGCCGTAGACTTTGTCGTAGGCCCCGTTGTTTTTCGGGCTGGCAGCCCAGGTGTGTGCAAAGGCGCAGACGTTGGGCTTCTGGCGGCCGTCGGCCGATGGACCGAAACTGGCGAAGCTGATGTGTTCGTAGAGTTCGAGGCTGTGCTCTATGCCGCCGATGCAGAGCACGCTGTCGGCGTCCGACGGGGTGACGATGTACTGCCACGAGTTGTCGTCGGCCTCGTTGCCGGCGCTGCAAATCACGAGGATGCCTTTGCGGGCGGCCATGTTGGCAGCCTTGGCCACGTGGCTCTGTCCGTTCATGTCGCGTGTGTAGTAGCGGTCCTGGCCGTAGCCGAGGCTGCTGCTTATGATGTTGGCGCCGTTGCGGTCGGCCCATTCGGCGGCCATCTGCCACCAGATTTCCTCTTTGAAGGGTTCGGCCTCGACCTCGGTGCGGGCCAGCAGGTATTCGGCACCGGTGGCCATGCCGAGGTCTTTGCCGTGCATGCGGCCGCCGATGCAGCTGAGGGTCATCGTGCCGTGGCTGTTCCAGCCGTAGACGTCCTCTTTCTTGTTGGGGAAGTTCCAGGTCTTGACAATCTGGTGGTTGTCGCGCAGATGCTTGAAGGCGTCGTGGGTGTTCACCTTCGGGAAGCCGCCGTCGAGCACGGCGATGCGCACTCCGCGTCCGTCGATGCCTTTCTGGCGGAAGAGGTACCCCTGCATACGCACCAGCTGAGGTGTCAGTGTTGTGTCGAGGTCTTGGTCGGCGGTGTAGTTGGTGCTGTTTGCATATGCGGCCGGTTGCATGTCGCTGCCGATGAACTGCACTCTGTCGACGTAGGGCAGCTGCTCCATCTGGGCAGCCTGGTCGGGTGTGGCCACTACGCCCATGGCGTTCAGCCAGCGGCTCTGCCCAACCTCCTCGATGGCCAAGGCATTGACGCCCGCAGCATAGGCCGGCGTCACCGGGTAGTTGCTGATATCGTAGAGGTCGGCCCCGACCTGTTGGTAGCGGTCGATTGCCTTCTGGTCGAAGTATTCGTATGGGTCGAAGGTGCTGCCCGCCTTGTCGGTCATAAACACCCAGTAGACGTTCTGTGCCTGCAGGCCGACGGCCGCAAGCATCATGGTCATGATTGCAATGGTTCGTTTCATTTTCATAAGGGTTCTATCTTAAAATTGTGTGTAATATTTCGTGAGATGTGAAGTTGCGAAAGCCGCTGAGGTGCAGCTCGAAGTAGGCTATGAGGGCGCTCAGCAGGGCGTTGCGCTCCTGCCGTGGCGCCACGGGTGGCTCCGGGCCGAGGTATTGGTGCAGCAAAGCCGAGAGGCCGAGAGGCAGAGTGGCCTCTTCGGGCAGGCCCACGAAGCGTCCGTCGTCGAGGTCGAAATACGGCTCGGCAGGCGAGAGGTTGTCCATAGGCATCACCCCTAAGTGGTCGGCCACGCCGAGCATGAAGGTGATGGGCAGGTTGGCCAGGCCGATACCTTCGCCCACCTGCCGGCTCGTTGTATCCACGTAGTCCCACAACTCGGGCATCGGCTCCTCTTCGCGCAAGGCTTTGTAGAGCACCTCGGTCATGAAAAACCGCAGTGCATTGCCGACAGGCTCCGATGGCGTCTCGGGCCTGCGGGGCGAAAGTTCCTTGATGTAGTTGAGTTGCGTGCGGTGGTTGTCGTAGACCACCATGTCGAGGCTCGAAAGAGGTTGCAGCATGTTTTGCTTCACCCGGCCGCGGTTGCCGCGCACGCCTTTGATGATGTACGACCGCATGCCGAGCTGGCGGGTGAACACCTTGCAGACAACCGACGTCTCGGCGTAAGGTGTGGTGTGGAGCACAAGGCCTGGAGTGGAGAGCAACATCAGCGGACTATTAATATTTTCGCCACCGAGCGGTTGCCGCCTTCGGCATCGGAGGCAAAAACGTAGTATACGCCCGATGCCACGGGTTCGCCGTTGGCGGTGCGGCCGTTCCAGATGGCTTGGCCGCCGTTGGCCTGCGTGCTGTAGACGGTGTTGCCGGCAGCGTCGGTGACCCGTACCAAGGCGTTACGGGTGAATCCCTTGATGGCTATCGGCCCGTCGTAGCCGGGACGCACGGGATTCGGGTAGGCATATACTTCGGGTTGCGGTTCGGCATCGGCATAGGTCGCGGTGCCGCGGTAGACCTGCAGGCCGCGGTCTGTGCCTATATATACGTCGCCCGAGCGCGGCTGTATGCCGAGACACACTATCTTGTCCGAATAGAGCGGGCTGTTGGCCGAGGTGAAATGCTCCAACTGGTCCATGCCGTTGGCCGAAAGCAGGTAAAGCCCACCGGATGCGGTGCCCACCCACTTGCGGTTGGCTCCGTCTACGGCTATGCATGTGATGTTCTCATAGGCCATTAGATATTCGGAGAAGTCGCCGTTGCTGATGGTTATGTTGCTGCACGACACCGGCGCCGTCTCGCCTGTGCCGACCCCGTTGCGGAAAGCGTTGTAGCCGTCGTAGACCACCTTGATGCCTTTGTTGGTGCCGATCCAGATATTCCCGCTCTGGTCTTGCTCAATGGCATTCACGCTTTCTGTCTGCAGCTTGCTTCCGTTGTTCGGGTTCACTCGAACGTAGCGGCTTTCGCCGTCGTGAACGAAGATGGCGTTGTCGGCCCCGGCAAACCAGATATAGCCACGAACGCTGTCTACCACCATCTTGTCTACACGCAGGTTGCTCGAAAGGCCTGCCGTCGAGTATGCTTTCCATTTTCCGTCGCGGCTGCGGCTGGCCAGCGAGTGGTCGGTATTCGACAGCGCTACCCAGAGCACTCCTTTCTTGTCGAAGGCTACGCATCCGGTACGCAGACTGCTGTATCCGCCCACTGTGTATGGATGCAGAGCCCCTTCGGTGTTTGTGGAGGTGTATACCTGTTGCACCTGGTTGTCGCGTATGCTGGCGACGCCGCCTCCCCACAATGCGGCTACGGTCTCGTTTGTGTCGCGCGGATTGACGGCGGCATCCACCACATCGTACATGCCGGAGAAAGCGCCGTTGCCCAGATCGAGCCCGCGCCATTCGGCTCCGGTATTGGTATAGATATTGGGCGCAAGATATGTGTTGGCGTATGTCGAAGTGTGTCCGCCGGGGCAGAGCATCATCCTGTTGCGGAAAGAGCGCAGACGATAGCTGTTGTCTCCTGAGGAGGGACCAGCCGGTTGGTGCGCTTCGTCGCTGCCGTCGGGGGCGATACCTATTGTTCCGGCCCAGGGATGTGCCACCCACAGTGTGCCGTCGGTAGCAAAGACGGCATCGTTGGCGTCGAGTGTGCCCCATGTGAAAGCGGTGTATGTGCCAAGGTCTGTCATGCCTGGACCGTAGGCTATGACGTTGCCGTCGACCGACACCGCGAGGCGCCCGGCTCCGACGTGTATGGAACGTATTTCGCCTGAGAGTATCTCCGATGTGCCGCTATATAGGGTAAGCAGCAGCGGGTCGTAGGTATGGCCTGCACAGAGAAGGGTTCCGTCATAGTAGGCCAGCATAGTCACCGTCACGCTGTCGAGGGCCGTAACGGTGCTCCATCGGTCACTGATGGAAGGGTGCGCTTCGCTGAGCGATATGCGCTTCAACCCCTCTGCCGTGGCGGCATAGATGCTGTCGGCGCTGAATGCGATGTCGTATATTGAGGTGTGTGAGCCCCCTGAGCCGAGGAACCACGTCTCGCTGATTTCGCGCCTGTCGAGGTCTAAGACCACTATGCCGAAGCCTGTGGCTACGAAGGCTTTCCTGTTGTGGAAACGTATGGCGGCAATCTCTTTGTTGGATGAGAGCTCGGTGCGTTTGATATCTGAGATGTTGTAGACATGGCCTCGGTCGACGATGTCGATGTTTGAGTTGGTGTAGGCCACTACGAGGCATCCGGTGGCGGGGTCGTGCGCGATGGTGGCTATGCCTACATCGCTCAGCCCCGTTATCTTGCTCGCGGTCTGCAGTGTGCGGTCTTCGGTGTCGAACACGGCCACACCGCCGCGAGCAGCGCCATAGACGGTGCTGCCAGCTACCTCGACGCGGTGTATATATGAGTAGTCGAGGCAGTCGCGCCAGTGTCCCACGGCAGTCTGCGCCTGCATGCCGAAGGCGGCCAGCATTGCCAGTGCCGTTATGACGAGTCTTTTCATGATTCTTCTTTTTTGACGAACAGCAATTGGTAGAGCACCGCCAGAAGCGCTGTTGCAATGGTGCTCAGCAGAGTGGCAAGCAGTACACCGCCAAACCCGCGGAAGCCCCACAGTTCTGTTGCGTAAAATATGAAGTAGAACGAGCCCAGAAGCAGCATCAGGTAGGCTATGAAGTATTGCGGGGTGACGCTGTAGATGCTTGGTGTGGCGATGTTCACCGGTTCGCCACGCGTCAATATCCTGTCGGCAAACAGGATGCGGAGCATGGCTACCACTGTGCACGCCAGGGCGTGGAAGCCCAGCATGCCGGTCATGATGTCTACAATCAAGCCTGTGCCGAAGGCTATGAGCAACATCGGTATACGGCCTGTGTTGGTGGGCAGCATCAGTATGAAAAGCACGTAGAGCATCGGCATGATATATCCGCCGAGATAGACGTAGTTGAGCACCAGCAGCTGCGTGAGCATCAGCAGTGCGAAACGTCCTATGTTGCGCCAGACTGTCTTATTCATTTTTGCCTTGTATCTCTTTCATTAGTTGTTGCTGCTCTTCGCGGAAGCGGTTGTCGATGACGTAGACGTGGTCCAGTTTGTTGAACTCTGTGGCCAGGCGTATGCGCACCTTGTAGAATCCGGTGCCTTTGAGGGTTTCGGCGCTTTCGACGTAGCCTACGGGTATGCCTTCGGGGAAGTCGTTGGCCTGGCCCGAGGTGACGATGGTGTCGCCGTCTTCGAACTGGTGGGTCGTCGGCACGTCGACCACCTGCGCGTAGCGGTAGTCGCGTCCGTCCCACACCAGCGAGCCGCCGATGCCGGTGCGCTTCACTTTGACGCTGTTGCGGCTGTCGCTGTGCAGTACCGGCATGACGGTGGCAAAGTTGCGCGAGGTGGAGACCACCACGCCTACTATGCCGTCGGGCGATGTGACAGCCTGGTCGACGCGTATGCCTTGGGCCGACCCTTTGCCAATCATGATGTAGTTATTCTGCTGGCTCCACGAGCTCTTGATGACCCGTGCCTCGGTGTAGCTGTAGCGCTGGCGGTAGACGGTGTCGTAGACCGTGAACACGGTGTCGGTGTAGCTGATGTAGCTCTCGGCCAGCTGGGCGCGCAGGCGTGCGTTCTCGGCTGCCAGGCGGTCGTTCTCGCTCTTGAGGCCGAAGTATCCGCTCACGGAGTTGACGCCTTCGTACCAGCGACCGGCCACGCTGCCTGCCCAGGCCACGAGCTTCGAGCTCTGGTAGTAGCTTGTGCGCGACATGAGCACAAGCGACAGCGCCGCAAGCACCACGAATACGCACACATAGTCGTATTTTTTCAGTATCTGCAGCAGCTTATACATGCAGGAAGTCTTCTATTACCTTTCTGGTTTCGGCCACGGCACGCTGCAGGTCGTCGTTGACGATGGTGCGGTCGAACAGCGGTGCCTGTTTCAATTCTTCGGCGCTGCGGGCCAGGCGTTTGACGATGGCCTCTTCGCTGTCGGTGCCGCGGCTGCGCAGGCGCTGTTCGAGCACCTCGATGCTGGGCGGCATGACGAAGATGCTCAGTGCGTCGTCGCCGAAGTAGCGCTTGATGTTGCGGCCGCCGTTGACGTCGACGTCGAACACGATGACGCGTCCGCTGTCCCAGATGCGTTTCACTTCGCTTTTCAGTGTGCCGTAGCATGTGCCTTGGTAGACTTCCTCCCATTCGAGGAAGTCGCCGGCCTCGACGCGGCGCATGAACTCGTCGTGGCTCAGGAAGTGGTAGTCCACTCCGTCGCGCTCTTCGCCGCGCGGCTTGCGCGAGGTGGCCGAGATGCTGAAGTCGAAGCAGTCGAAGTATTGCATCAGTTCGCCGATGATGGTGGTCTTGCCGCAGCCTGAGGGTGCCGAGAAAAGTATCGCTTTGCCCATGGGTCAGAATTTTTTGTCAAATATTTTGTAGAATGTCTGCACGGCGCTCGAATTCTCGTCCCACTGGTACTGTTTCGACGTTTCGGCCACCACGGCAAGGGCCTCGTCGCGGCTCTTGATGTCGTTGAGTGTTAGGATGAAGTCGTTGTAGGCCCGCATGTTGTTTTTGAACAGCTCGCTCATGAAGCTGAACTTGTCGTTGATGTTGATTACCGTGCGCAGGTCGTCCACTTTGCGGCTGTTGGCGCCCAGGCTTTCGCCGAGGGTGCGCTGCAGGGGGTGTTCTTCTTGCGGATGTTTCAGGTAGTCGAGCAGCGAAGCCTGCTGTTTGGCGGGCTCGGTACGGGGTTCTGGTTCGGGTTCGGCCGTAGCTTCTGGTTCTGGCTCATGTGTGGCGATTGGCTCCGGTTCCACGATGGGCTCGGGCTCGGGTATGGCTATGGGTTCAGGTTCCGGCACGTTGATCGGTTCGGCCACGGCTTCGGGTTCGATTATCACTTCGTCGAAGAGCAGGCTGTTGCCGTTGCTCTCGATGTCTTCCATGGTGGGCAGTGGCGCCGGTTCTGGCTCGGGTTCTGGAACCGGTTCTGGTTCAGGTTCGGGCTCGACGGTGGGCGTGGGTTCCGGTTCCGGGACCAGCTCCGGTTGGGGGGCGGGTTGCGATTCGGGTTGCGGCTCGGGCTCCGGCACCGACATGGCAGCCATGGTGGCCATCATGGCCGACGACAGCATTTCGCTGTCGGCCACAGGCTCGGCTTCGGTGTCGCGTGCTTCGGTTGCCGTTGCGCCCAGCACTTCTATCTGCATCGCCACGTCGTAGAGGCGACGCAGGTCGTCAAGCAGCAGGTCGCGCTCCAGGGCGCTCACCTTGCCGTCGGCGGCAACAACACGATTGGCCACAGCACACAGCCGCTGCATGCCTTCCGTCAGGTCTTTCATAAGTGTTTTCATATCTTTGTACTCGATTTATTTCGTTGATTGTAAGGTTATTGCAGTGGTTTGTGGCCATGCAATCACGATTGTAAAATTACAAATATTTCTGCATCTGTAAGGGGTGTATCGTAAAAAGTTATCAAACGCTTGGGTTGATAACTCACTCCGGTAGGCGACCGGGAGCGCATATCAACGATACATCAACGATATATCAACGATATTTCAACGATTGC
>JAFVWV010000036.1 GCA_017501495.1 Bacteroidales bacterium
AGCATACAAGGCACACCTCCCCAGTCTGAAGTAATCCATATTATAGGAACAACTGTGAATGTTGCTCCAATAACAAATTCTATTAGAAAAATGACCCATCTGGCAGATGGTTCTGATAATGACATTTTTTTTCTTCCTAAATAATTTAACAAGCAATATTTTACTAAAGAATAAAAGCCGTGTAATACAGCAGCCATACCAGGAATCATGAAAAAGTAGGAGGCGGTTTTTTCCAGCCCACCTTTAGCGATTTGCATCCCGATAACGAATAATACGACTCCTGACAATGCTTCAGCAAGTGAAATTAAAATAACCTTGTGTATTTTTATTCGTCCGTCAGTTGCAAAAGCACCATATATGGCGCCAAAGTAACCAACAATTTCAATCGGGAACGGTAATTCTCCCTCAACTTGAACTCCAGATTTGTTATCTGTTTGTTCTACCTTTTCGCAGGGAGAACCGCAAAATGGGCATTTGTCTACATCAACATTAAAAGAGTGTCCACATTCTTCATTAGAGCATTTTACTTTTGCCATTGCTATGTCATTTTTATGCTCTTCCGCACCTCGTTGAGCTAATAATTAAAAACAAAAGCGTGGTGCCGCAAACTCTTCTTCGGATAGAGGTCGTAGGAATTACCTTGTAATGAGAAGATGTAGTCAGCCCACGCTTAAAAGCGCGAACCGTCATACAGATTCTGCATTACAATAGAAGTTTCCTACGTTTCTATCCGCAGAACGAGCATTGACGCTTCGTTTGATTTCCTCTGAAATCGACTGCAAAAGTACGAAGAAAAAATAATTCCACAAAATATTATTAAAATTCCCCCTATCAAAAAAGACTCTTTTTGATAGGGCTGTTCTTGCGATATTTTGAACTGTTATATGAAAAAACGAGACATGTAGATGTCCCGTTTTTCATTTAAAAAAGCCCCCGTCGAGAACTTGTAAAGATTCTCTTAGCAGCTACTCTGCACCCGCGCATGGAAGTTCCTTCCATGCGCGGGTCGGGGGCGTTGATCATCTATTTTTTTCTAATAATAATTTTGTTTTAGGATTACATTTTTTTAAATTCTCATTATACCATGAGAAAGTGTTTATCCTTGCTTTTTCTTCCATCGACTTTGTCAAAAAAGCATTGGGTTTTAGTGGCAACCCACCAAAATAAAGATTATTATCATACACAACCCCTAACATCTGTCCATTACCATTTTTCCCAATTTTTAAAGTCGCCAATTGCGGAGCTCCTCCACAAGATTTATCTTTAACTCCAATTAGTGTTTGACAAAAACAGTGAAAAATATCAGAAGAGTTAACCTTTTCTTCTCCGCCCTTGTCTTTAATTAATTGTTCAAAATTTCTCTCAAATTCATTCTTGCCTGTTCCCCCACAAAACAATTTTTGCGAAAATGTAGATGTTTGCTTTATTGTCTCATAATACCATAATCCATTTTTTCTATTCCATTCATATTTATATAAAGACATGCGTTTGTCCATATCTTTGGTGCCATGAATAATTGTAAGTCCATTTTTGTTTATGCCATAATCCTTAGGATAATCTTTGATTGTAGTATTTAATATATGTTTAATTATTTTTGCTTTTTTTTCATTTGACAAAGCGTCATTGTTATTATAAATTATCCCTTCATTTATTCCATCTACAATTTGCGATAAAATTTGCAATGGGAACAATACATCACCACAATAACCAAATATATCGGGATTATTCTTGCAAACAAAAAGTTTCTTCCCATAATCATATTTCTTGCCCCAACTAATCCTACTGTCAGACGCTATATAGAGTGCTGATGTAATATCTTTCTTTCTTGTATGTTGAGCTGCTGCCCATGCAATAATCAGAGTCATACATTTAATCTATATTTATCCCTCGTTATCCCCCAATACACAATCTCATTTTTGATTGCAAAGATACGACAATTCTGCGAGGTGGCAAAATTTATTTTCCGCAGAGGGTAATAAAAAAGAAAGCGGCTCTTGTGGGAACCGCTTTGTATCCTTTGTTATTATGGGATTTTCAGTTGATAATCATTTTCGAGGCAAGGATCTTATCCACAATAACGTAGTCGTCCTCGATGTGGAAGATGATGTTCAGCTGTTTATTGTGTGTGCGCAACTGCTTGGCGTGGGGATGATAATGGCGGACGGAACGATAACGACTTTCCGGAATGAAGTCGGCAAGATAGCGCAGGGTCATAATTTCCGCACCCAGTTCGCGGGCATACTTGGCAGCATGTTCAAGGGTGCTGATGCTGACGATAAAGTCGGCAATGTCGTCGATGTCGGCAAAAACCGTGTCAAGGATTCTTACCTTGTACTCTTTCATATTCTTTCAAGCACAGCCTGTTCCAACTTCTCGACAAACTCTTCCACGGTATGCAGCCGTTCCTTTGGGGTGGGGACTGCCTCCTTGTCGGTTTCATGACGTTGGCCTTTAGGCAAAGGTCTTGTGTGTGCGCGTGATGGTGCGTAAGCGGTTTCCATAATGGCCATTATTTTCGACTGCAAAGATACGACAATTCTGCGAGGTGGCAAAATTTATTTTGCGCAGGGGATGATTTTTAGACAATAATACGGAGGACGTTACGTTAATTTAACGCATGAAAGGCTTGGAGCAATATGATGTGAAGGTGCTGCTGGCGCTGGAGAAGAGTATCGGTGGACGCACCGACTTCTTCAAGGTGCTGGCCACCGGCGGCTACCCGGAGCTGGCGGCTTTCAGCAACGCTATCCGTGCCGACGACGAGGCCATGGTGTGGCTCTTCAAGAACGGCTATGCCTGGTTAGCCATTCTCAGCAACGCCATCGACGGGCAGCAGAAAGCCCGCGAATGGGTGGGCAAGGCCCTCACGCCGGTCAACCTGATGTTCGCCCTTGCCTGTCGCCGCGACCCAACGGCGCTGCGCTGGCTCTACGAGCGCAAGCTCGACATCTTCCTCATGCTGGCGCAGACCACAGAGGAGTTCCTGAAATACCAGGAGAAAGAGGCTGGCAGCCCCTACACCATGCAGTTCGGCGGCCACATACGCGCCCAGGAAGCCCTCACCGAATGGAAACAACAACAAGACAATGATAAAGAAAGACAACAGACCCAACAAGGAGAACGGCAAGCCCCGTGAGGCGAGAGCCGCCAAGACAGAGAAACCCCGCGGCGCAGGTTCGCCGTCCGGTGCCAAGCGCGGTGAAGCCCCGGCGCGCAAGCCGTATGGCGCTGCTGCACCCAAGAGCGGCGACCGCAAGACATTCGACCGTCCGGTGCGTGGCACGCGTCCTGCAGGCCGCAAAACCGCCGCTCCGCAAAAGCCCAAGCAGGAACACCCCGAGGGTGCCATGCGCCTCAACAAGTACATCGCCCATGCCGGCATCTGCTCGCGCCGCGAGGCCGACGAACTCATCGCCGCCGGCAGCGTGAAGGTCAACGGCAAGGTGGTCACCGAGATGGGCTACCAGGTGATGCCCGGCGACGAGGTGCAGTACGGCGGCGAGAAGCTCCGCAGCGAGCGCCTGCGCTACTTCCTACTCAACAAGCCCAAAGGCTTCATCACCACCACCGACGACCCGCAGGAGCGCCGCACCGTCATGATGCTCATGGACGGCTGCTGTGCCGAGCGCATCTACCCCGTGGGGCGCCTCGACCGCGCCACCACCGGCCTGCTGCTCTTCACCAACGACGGCGAGCTGGCCAAGAAACTCACGCACCCCAGCACGCAGGTGTACAAGATATACCAGGTGGAGCTAAACAAGCCCGTCACCAAGGAGGACATGAAAAAACTCCTCGAGGGCATCGAGCTGGAAGACGGCCCGATGCATGTGGACGACATACAGTATGCCGCCGTCGGCAACACCGTCGACAAGCGCGTCGTGGGCGTCGAGCTGCACAGCGGCCGTAACCGTATCGTGCGCCGCCTCTTCGAAGCCCTCGGCTACGAGGTGCACAAGCTGGACCGCACCGTCTTCGCCGGCCTCACCAAGAAAGACCTCCCACGTGGCCGCTGGCGCGAACTGACAGAGAAGGAGGTGGGTTATCTGAAAATGATCTGATGCTGGAGTTCCATACTTTGACCATCGCCGACCGCGAGGCATACCAGGCGGTGAGCCTCCGCAGCGGGCGGCGCAACTGCAACTTCACCTTCGCCAACCTCGTGGGCTGGCAGTTCTGGTTCCGTACCGAGGTCTGCATCCTGCCCGATGCCGTGGTGCTGCGTTTCACGCTCGACGGCGAGCGGGCCTACATGCTTTGCATGGCCGGGACGCCGTGTTGCGACCTGCTTCAGGCCATCTGCGACGACTGCGGCGGGCGCATGACGCTGCTCGGCCTCGAGGACGACCAGATTGATTGCGTTAATGCGTTAATGCGTGAATGTGGGAGTGCTGACGCGTCAGCCACTAACGCAATAACACAATTACACATTGACACAATCAAACAGCGCAATCAGTACGACTACATCTACCGCCGCGCCGACCTCGCTTCGTTGGCCGGTGGCAAGCTCAAGGCCAAACGCAACCACGTCAACAAGTTCCTGTCCGAGTATCCCGACTTCGAGTACCGTCCCCTGGAGCCATCCATGTTCGACGAGTGCCGCCGCCTGGAAACTCTTTGGCGTGAGGAGCGTGGCGACACCAACCCCGAATACGGCGACACCATTCTGGCCGAACAGCGCGTCATGGAGACCGTCTTCGCCCATTGGGACGCGCTGGGTATGATTGGTGGCAGCATCTGGCTCGGCGGCCACATGGTGGCTTTCACCTACGGCGCCGCCGTCACCCACGACTGCATCGACGTCTGCGTCGAGAAGGCCGACCGCAATATCGACGGCCTCTTCTCCGTCATCAACCAGCAGTTCTGCTCCCACCTGCCCGAACAATACGTCTATGTCAACCGCGAGGAGGACATGGGCCTCGAAGGCCTGCGCAAAGCCAAGCTCTCCTATCATCCCGAAATACTTCTGACCTACAATGACGTACACATTGCATAGGATGACGCCCGCCGATGCGCCGCTGACCGTCGACTGGATGGTTCGGCAGTACGGCTTCGACCGCCGCGAGGTGGAAGGGTGGGTGAGAGACCTGCACTTCAACTGGCCGCTCAGCGTCAAAGCAGTGGAAAGTG
>JAFVWV010000037.1 GCA_017501495.1 Bacteroidales bacterium
ATCGTTGATATATCGTTGATGTATCGTTGATATGCGCTCCCGGTAGGCTGGAGAGTGCCGGTTGAGGGGTAAGGGAGCGTGGGTGAATCGGGCTGAAAATATTTTTGCGCGAACATATAATAAAAGGGGCGAAACGGCGTTTAAAGGGTTGCGTGAAGAAGTTTTGGAAGATAACAGGGCGCATAGCATTGGGGCTGCTGCTGACGGTATACGTGGCGGTGGCCATGATGAATTATTCTGTGGTACAATCGTTTGCAGGCCGGATGGCAGGCAATTATTTTTCGAAGGAGTGGGGCGGCACGGTGAGGATCGGGTCGCTGCATGCCATGCCATGGGATCATTTGCTGCTGGACGAGGTGCTGCTGGTGGCGCCCGACGGGGACACGATTTTCGACGGTGAGTCGCTGCGCGTGACGTTCCGCCGGTTCCCGTTTCACGACAACGGTCTTGACCTGCGGCGGGTGTCGCTGCGCAATGCATACTATCATTTCGAGAGCCGGCACAACGACGAGCTCGACAAGAACGAGACGAACCTGCAGTTCATCATCGACCACTACAAGCCGAAGCACAAGAAGACCGAGAAGAAGCACCACAAGCCATTCACGGTGCAGGTGGAGACGCTGGTGCTGAACGGGGTGCACTACAAGATGGACCTGCCGGACCACCGCAAGCACGTGCCCGAGCACGGGGTGCAGATTCCGCACATGGAGTTTTACGACATCCGCGGGCGTTTCAAGGGGGTACGCGTGGTGAACGACGACGTGACGGTGAGGATAGTGAAACTGAGCACGGAGGAGCGCAGCGGATTCAAGGTGGACAAGATTGCCGGGCGGGTACACGTGAGCAGCTACGAAATTGTGGCGCACGACATGGATATCAAGACTCCGAAGAGCCACATACTGCTCGACGCCGACCTGACCTACGGCCACTGGGACGAAATGAAAGACTACCTGCGGACGGTGATGCACCGCGCGGTGATCAAGGAAGGCACGACGGTGGCGATGAGCGACATAGCCTACTGGGCACCGGTGCTTTGGGGCATCGATGCGCAGCTGAGGGCCGAGGGTACGGCCGAGGGACCGGTCAACGCGCTGCGGACGGAGGGGCTGCATGTGGGCTACGGGCTGGCGACGGAGGTTGATGTGACCGGGTCGATAGAAGGCCTGCCGTTGTTTGACACGACGGTGATAGACATCGGCCACCTGGCGGTCAGGAGCGAGGAGGCCGACATGCGGCACATGATGGCCGGCCTCGGGCCGCTGCTTCCGCCCGAGGTGGAGCGGTGGATTGGGCGTGTGGGATACATAGACCTGCGGGCCAGCGGCCGCGGCGGCATGAATATGCCGACGGCTGTGAACATAGACCTGGGCAGCGGCATGGGCAACCTGAAAGCCGATGCACGGCTGACGCCGACGCAGCATGGCGGCTGGAAGGCCGGAGTCGACGCCGAGAGCGACGGGATAGCCCTTGGATGGCTGGGCAGCGACTGGCTGACGCGCACGGGGGCGGCGCTGAGCGTTGACGCCACGGTGGGCAACACTAAAGACTTGAGGAGCCTCACGGCGGAGATGGACGGCGAGCTGACCGGCTGCGTGGTGCGCGGACGGCAGCTGGAGCCCATCGCCCTCGGCGGCAAGATGCGCAACGGGGTGATGGAGGTGACAGTGGCGTCGGTGGACACGACGGCCCGATTCGACCTTTACGCGACGGCCGACATGCTGGACAGCGTGCACCGCTACGGCTGCGAACTGGACCTGCAGCGGTTCGACGCCGAAGCCTTCGGCTTGCTGCCGGCGCGTTTCGGCGAGGTGAGCACACGCCTGAGAGCCAGCCTCGAAGGGCGCGACGCCGACGATATGGGGGGCTCGCTGCGCGCCGTCGACACGCGCATGGGCGACGCAAGGATGAAATATCTGAGCGTGGAGCTCGAAGGCGATGGACGGGCAAAACATCTGGACATAGAGAGCGATGCGCTGAATGCCAGCCTGGACGGACAGTTCGCCTATGCCGACCTGCCGCTGATGCTGCGCCACTTCTGCGCCGAGGTGCTTCCGGCCGACATGGTGCAGTCGGAGCCGCTGGACAGCGTGGAGTTGGCGCGCGTGGCCGACAACACGATGAGCCTGAAAGCCGTGTGGAACGACCAGGGCGACTTCATACATGCCATCAACGAAAACCTGACCATAGCGCCCGGCACACGGCTGAGCGGCAGCTACAACAGCAGCGAGCAGTTGAAGCTGGTGCTGCGCGGCGACTCGCTGACGATGGGCGGCTTGGCACTGGCCGGCATAGGCCTCAGCACAAGGCCGTCGCCGGAAGGCTACGTGCTGGACGCCGAGAGCCAGGAGATACGGGTCGGCAAAACGGAGCTGATGCGGCGTGTGGGGGTGGTGCTGAACAGCAACAGGAGCCGGGCGCTGGCCGAGGTGGCATGGGGCGACTACGGCGACCCGACCCGCGGCGACCTGATGCTGCGCCTGCAAGACGGCGACATCAGCGTGATGCGACCCGGATTCTACATCGGCGACGACCAGTGGACACTTTCGACAGACAGCATGCGGCTTGACATCAAAGAGGGCATCAGCGCGCGCAACATAGGCCTCGAGAGCCAGGTACAACGCATCGGAGCCAGCCTGCGCCTGCAGGGCAAAGACAACGACAAAGTGGAGATGGACTTCAGCCATTTCGACATCGGACGACTCAGCCGCCTGCTGCTGCAGAACACCGCGGTCAGCGTCGGCGGCACCATCGACGGACACTTCTCGATGTACGGGCTGACGACCACCCCATACTTCAACGCCAACCTTACGGTGGACAGCTGCGTGGTGAACCGCCAACCGCTGGGCGATGTGGCGGTGCGCAGCAACTGGAACGCCGAGCTGAACACGCTGAATCTGACACTGGGCAGCGACCAAATCGGTGCCCACGGCTGGATAGGGCTTGGCAAGAAAGACCCGGATCTGAACTTCGCGGTAGACTTCAACGGCTTCGAACTGGCACTGATAGCGCCGCTGATGAGTTCGTTCTCGAGCCGCTTCGAGGGGCAGCTGCACGGCAACTTCGACATAGCCGGCACGGCGACGGACCCCGTGATACTGGGAGAGGCGATGGTGGAGAACGGCGCCCTGAAGGTGGATATGACCGACGTGACCTACTACTTCAGCGACAGCCTGCGGTTCGACAACAACACCGTCAGCCTTGACCGCTTCAAGGTGCTGGATCCGAGGGGAAACATAGCCTACGTGGACGGCACCATCGGCTACCGAGGCATGAGCAATCTGGAGCTCGACCTGCGCGTGGAGACCGACAACCTGCTGGTGCTCGACCAGCGGCGGGGCAGCCAATTCTACGGCACCCTGCTGGCATCGGCCACAGGCGACATCACAGGGCGGATCGACGACCTGAGCGTCAGCGTGCAGGCCCGCACCAATCCCGGATGCAGCCTGACGGTGCCGGTGAGCAACCAACGGCAGATGAAGTCGCAAAACTACATAACCTTCGTCAGCGACAGCCCCGCGGCAACCGGCACAGCGAAAAAGAAGCGCAAAAGCCGCGGAAAATTCAACATCGAGCTCGACCTTGCCATCAGCCCCGACGTGCAGCTCAACCTGCCGATGGACTTCTCCGAAGTCGGCGTCACGGTGGGTGCCAACGGCAACGGCGACCTGCACCTGAGCCTCGACGGCGACAACACGCCGCAGGTGCTCGGCAACTACGAAATCACCAACGGGACCATGAAGCTCAGCCTGCTTTCAATTGTAGAGAAAAGCTTCACCATCGAAAGCGGGAGCAGCCTCAACTTCCAGGGCTCGCTGCCCGATGCGCGGTTCGACATGAAGGCCGTTTATTCGCAGCGCGTCAACCTGAGCAGCCTGACAGGCAACCTTTCGACGGTAGACAACACCCAGAAATACATACAGGTGGAAGACATCATATCCGTGAGCGGCACCCTGCAAGACCCGACCATAGGCTTCGACCTGCGCCTGCCCAATGCCGACCAAAGCGTTGAAGACGAAGTCTTCGCCTACATAGACCGCAACAGCGAGCGCGACATGCTGAACCAGACACTTTCCCTGCTGGTGAGCGGCCAATTCTACAACGTCAACGGCAACAACAACACAGGCACTGCCACCGGCGGAGGCATCGGTGCGCTGGCATCGACGCTGGGCAATGCGCTGACCGATATGGTGGACTTTGTCGACATCAATGTGGACTATAAATCGGCCACCGAAATGACCAACGAGCAAATCGACGTCAACATCAGTCGCGACTGGGGTCGGTGGTATCTGGAGAGCACGCTGGGCTACGGCGGCGACAGCCGAGAGATAGAGAGCACCAACGCCGGCGGTGCCGTGCTCGATGCCTTGGTGGGCTACCGCATCAGCCCGCTGGTCCACATATTCGCCTACAACCGTACAAACAACAACGACTACACGCGGCTCGACCTGCCCTACAAGCAAGGCGTGGGCCTGAAGCTGTCCAAGGACTTCGACCGCTGGAGCGAGTTGTTCGGCCACCCGAAAAAGAAAAAGACCGAGAAAGAAAAGAAAAAATGAAGATACCGAAGACACTGTATTCGCTGAGGAGCAACCTGATATTCGTAGGAGGATTGACCATTTTCGTGATGCTCTTCGCCATCACCTACACGCCCAACTACGGCATCTCCGAAGAGGCCACCAGCCTGAGCGACATGCTGCGCAGCAGCGAGCTTGTGATGGAATGGTACCGCCACCAAGGCCTCTGCCTGCCCATCTGCTGCGCCATAGTGTTGGGGGCGACAGCTCTTTCGCGTGCGCTCCTGCTGCTGACCACACGCACGGCGCGCCTGCGCGAAGGCGAGTACCTGCTGTGGCAGGTGGCCGAAGTGATAGCCACCGGCCTTTTCTGCAACCTCTTTCTCTCGCTCTACCTGCACATCAACTATTTCGAGAACATACCGCCCGTCATACTGATATATATATCCGTAGCCGTCTATCCCTACGCCTTCTACTGGCTGCTGGCCGAGCGCATGGACCGCGACCTCCGCATAGCCGAGGCCCAGCGCACCATCGTGCGCCTGCGCCAACACAACGACCAGGAAGAGAACGGCACGCTGCGCTTCGTCGACGACAAAGGCAACGTGAAACTCATCGTCAGCGCAGAGCATGTCATCTGCATAGAGTCGGCCGGCAACTACGTCACCATACTCTACGAGAACGCAGGCCGCCTGATACGCTACAGCCTGCGCAATACACTGAAAGGCATCGAAGAGCTCTGCGACAGCCACCGCCTTGTGCGATGCCATCGCAGTTGGTTCATCAACCTCGGCCGTGTAAGGCTGCTGCGCAAAGCCCCCGACGGGGTCTACGCCGAGATGGACGCCGAAGGAGTCAACGATATTCCTGTATCCAAAAGTTACTCTGCCGAAGTGATGCAACGCTTCGCCGAACGGAAATGACACACATGAGAAATAAAAGCACATACCTCATACTAAGCCTGCTCCTCTGCTGCTGCACCCCGAAGGCGCAGGAAATCGACTACACCAACGACTCGCTGCGAGTGGTGCAAGCCGAGTGGAGTATCGACTCGCTCGACGGTTTCACGCTGAAGCACTACCACTTCGGAGAAGGGGCGCTCTTCTGCTCGGCACAGCATCTGTTTATCCTCGAGATACCGGCCGACTCGCCGCGCCAGCTGGCTTTCGTATGCGACAGCACGTTGACGCCCGTGTCGGAACTGGCCGAACGCGAGGGTGCCATTGCGGCCGTCAACGGCTCGTTTTTCGACATGGACCGCGGCAACCCCATCTGCTACCTGCGCATCGACGGCAAGAAGATTGGCGAAAACACACCGCAGAAGAGCGACAGCGTGAACCGCAAATACTACCAATACGCCACATTGACCCTCAGCCCGACACACTTGTGGGTGCCCGACAGCAACCGGCAATGGGAAGACTGCCTGTCGCAGAGCGACATCATGACTGCCGGCCCGCTGCTGGTGCGCGGCGGCATAGACGTGCCGCAACGCGACGACCGCACCTTCGTCACCCATCGCCACAACCGCACAGCCCTCGGCATACGCCCCGACCAGTCGGTGGTGCTCCTTGTGGCCGACGGACGGTTCAAGCACGTGGCCGAAGGCCTCTCGCTGCCCGAGCTGGCACGCGTCATGCGCTGGCTGGGCTGCACCGAAGCCATCAACCTCGACGGCGGCGGCAGCTCTACAATGTATATAAAAGGAAAAGAAAACGGAGGGATAGTGAACTACCCCTCCGACAACAACCGGCACGACCACGAAGGCCAGCGCCCGGTGTCCAACGCAATCATCGTGCGTTAGGACCGGGATTGGCAATCATACCAGGGTCAATGGTGCCGCGTTCCTCTTCCTCGATGCATCCGCGGCTGTTCGTTGTCTGCGAACTGCACGGAGTGTCGGGATTGATATAGATTTCGCTTTCATAGACCTGCGCCCCGGTGCGTTCGTAGCAGAAGCAACGCTTCTGTCCGCACGACGTGAGGACCATCAGTACCAGAACTACTGCAGAAGCTAAAAATACCTTTTTCATAATATGTGTATGCTTATTTGATTATTATTTCGTCTGCAAAGAGCCATGCCTGCTGACCGGCGCTGACGTGCCATGCAGGCAGCGAGCCGTAGTTGCGGGCTGTGATTTTGATGTATTTGGCATGGGCGTTGCCGCTGACCGCGAAGGAATGCGAGACGCTCTCTTCCTGGCGGGCGTGCACGGCGGCGAACTGCGTGTTCACCACCTCGCCGTAGGGCATCCATTGCTGGCCGTCGGCGCTGTATTCCACAGCCACGCTGCGCGGGAAGAAGACCCACGAACGCATATTCTCGAGGCAGTCGAGGGCTACACTGCGCACTGTTTGTGCCTTGTCGAGTTCGACCACCGCCACCATGTCTTCCTGCCAGCCTTGCCAGCCGCCGATACGGTAGTTGGTGGTGCCGAAGATATTGTCCACCATGCCCTCGGGGCCGTTCTCGGTGTACTGCGGTGCGGGCTGTGTGAGGTAGGTGACATGCTTGTCGGTCTGCACGCGCGAATAGCGCATGTCGACGTGCTGGCTGCGCAGCCGTCCCTCGCTCTCGGCATAGGCCGACAGCCAATTGCCGACGGACACCGGGCCGCTGTAGGGCTCACGGAAGTATTTGTGGTCCAGGTCGGCATAGTATATCTTGGCATCGGGGAATAACGGCACCTCGAGCGACACGTCGTGGCGCTCGCCCGTGTAGCGCATCTGCCAGTCGCCAGCCACCGGCACCGGGGTGATGCGGAGGCTGTCGGGGCACTTCTGATCGGCCAATACCACGGCCAGGGGCAGGCGCTCGAAGCCTTCCACCTTGAGCAGGGGCTCTGTCTCGACCCACACGTCGCTGCCGGGGCATACCTCGTACATACCCATCGCAGCCAGCACATACCAGGCGCTCATCTGACCGCAGTCCTCGTTGCCGCAGAGGCCATCGGGGGCGCTGGTGTAGAGTTTGTCGAGTATGCGGTGGACGTATTTCTGAGTCTTTTCGGGCTGGCCCAGCATGGAGTAGAGCCAGGCGGCATGGTGGCTCGGCTCGTTGCCGTGGGCGTACATGCCGATGAGGCCTGTGACGTCGGCCTGGTCGCGGCCGCTCATGGCGTTGCTGCCTTCAAAGAGGCTGTCGAGGAAGGCGAGGGCCTTGTCCTTGCCGCCAAGATGCTCGACCCACGCGTCGAGGTCGTGCGGCACATAGGTGCTGTACTGCCACGAGTTGGCTTCGGTGTAGTGATTGTTCACCTCGGTGGGGTCGAAGGGCGTCACCCATGCGCCGTTGCGACGGGCGTGGGCAAAGCCGTTGCTGTCGATGATGTTCTGCCAACTCTGGCTGCGAATCCAGTAGGTGCGGGCCGTGGCGCTGTCGCCGGCCAGCTCGGCCATCTGGGCGATGCACCAGTCGTCGTAGGCATATTCGAGGGTCTTGCTGACGCTCTCGTTGTCGATCTCTGAGCTGAGGTAGCCCTGCGCACCGTAGGCGCGGTGGGCCTCGGTGCGGTTGCTGGTGGCCACCATGGCGTCGAGCATCTGCTTCGGCGTGTAGCCGGCCAGGGTGCCGTCGTGGCCGGCCAGATGGATATAGGCCTCGAGCAGCATCGGCACGGCGTGGTAGCCTATCATGCAGTGGGTCTCGTGTGCGGCCAAGGGCCACATGGGCAGCTCGCCGCACTGCTCGTATTGCTTCATGGCTGTGTAGACAAAGTCGACAGTGCGCTCGGGTTCAATCTGCGTCAGCAGCGGGTGCAGCGCGCGATAGGTATCCCAAAGGGAGAGTACGGTGTAGACCTCGCGGCCTTCGTCGGCCACGTGTATCTGGTTGTCGAAACCACGGTAGCGGCCGTCTTCGTCGGTCCAGAGATAGGGGGCCGTCATGCAGTGGTAGAGGGCGGTGTAGAAGCAGCGGCGCTGCTCCTTCGAGCCGCCGTCGACCTTCAGTTTGCCGAGGGCCTGCTCCCAGGTGCGGTCGGCGGCCTGGCGCGCGCTTTCGAGGTCGGCGCATTTGGCGGTGAGCAGGTTGCCGAGGGCGCCGTTGATGTCGACGCCGCTGATGGCCACCTGCAGTTCGACCTGCTTGGTGGTTGGCAGCAGGGCGATGGCTTGGGTCGAATCGGCTGAGAACTTCACCTCGGCGAAGGGGACGCTACTGCGGATGGCGAAGAAGAGCTGCTGGCTGGGGTTCCATGCCGAGCTGTGGCGGTGGCCCACGATGAGGCCGTCGTCGGTGAGGCGCATGCTGCCGTCGAGCAGCACATCGCGATGGCGCAGGTCGATGACGATGGCGTTGCCCTGGTCCTGGGTGTAGGTGTAGCGGTGGTAGGCCACGCGGCGGTCAGCGCTGAGCTCCACTATGGTGCATGGCAGGCCGTTGTCGTCGAGCATCACCTTGTAGTAGCCGGCCTTGGCGGTCTCGTTTTTGTGCTGGAAGTGGTGCTTGTAGCCTTCGCGCATGGCGGGGCCGAACTGCAGCTTCTGGCATTCGGCATTGTCGACAGGCATCAGCAGCACATCGCCGTAGTCCTCGCAGCCAGTGCCGCTGAGGTGGGTGTGGCTGAAGCCGAAGATGGTGTCGTCGCTGTAGTGGTAGCCGCTGCAGCCGTCCCACCCTTCGAGGCGTGTGTCGGGGCTGGGCTGTATCTGGCCGAAGGGCACTATGGCGCCGGGAAAGGTGTGGCCGTGGCCGTCGGTGCCCACCATGGGATTGACGTAAGAGGTGAGCGTGTCTTTGCCGCACGAGGCAAGCAGCAAGGCAACAAAAAATACAACGTATATCTTTTTCATATTCTCTAATTATTTACAATTACCATTTCCGCCCCGCAGGGGCAGCCATCTGCCAGCCCAGGGCAACGCCCTGGGTATACATGCCCAAACGGGCATCGCCCCACCGGGGCAAAACCATTACCATAGTCAATCCGAAAACACATATCTCTCATCATATTCAACCTTGTTTAACCGCAAAAACGCCAAATATTCTTCTTCAAAGGATTGCTTCTTGTGATGTTCCATCTGATTTCCTATATAATTCAACACCGTATCGACCTGCGACTGGCTAACCGAAAATGCCGCGTACCCTCCCTGCCATGCAAATTTCTCATACCCTGACGAAAGTGTCTTTATCCAACGACTACTGTTTCGCTTCATCTCTTCGACGACATGCGCCACCGTTTCCGTCTTCGAAAACATCACCAGCGCATGCACATGGTTCCCTGTCCCACCCACACGTAAAACCTGACAACCAGTAATATTTACTAGTTTTCCTATATATCTATGCAACTGATCCAGATGCTCCTGTTCTATCAGGGGACTGCTGGTCTTCACGTGGAAGATTATATGCAGATAGATTTTACAAAGCGACTGCGACATTTTATTTTATTCTTTTGCCCCTTCGGGGCGGTATTTTCGAGGGTCACAACCCTCCCAGGGCGTTGCCCTGGGCTGACGGATTATCGGTTTTTCAAACCGTTTATTTTACAACACAATTCGACACCAATTATTTCATTTTCAGCAGTGCGGCGGCGCCGAGTATGGCCACCTCGTTGGCGCGGAGCTCGCTCATGCGTATGCTGCACGACCCCTGGAAGATGTTGAGCAGATACTTGTCGAAGGCTGCGCGCAGCGGACGGAGCAGTGGTTCGCCCACCTGTGCGGGGCCGCCCATGAGGAAGATGGCTTCGGGGGCCGAGAAGGTGACGGCGTTGGCCATGGCCAGGCCGAGCTGGTCGCCGACGGTCTCCCAGGTTTTCAGGGCCACGGGGTCGCCCTGGTGGGCCAGTTCGCCGATCATCTTGCTGGTGATATCGGGCGAGGGCTTGCAGCCTTTCAGTTCGCAGTAGGTCTGCACGATGCCGCGGGCCGAGGTGTAGGTCTCGAGGCAGCCTTCGCGGCCGCAGCTGCATTTGCGCCCGTGCTGGTAGAGAATGGCGTGGCCCAGCTCGCCGGCGGCGCCGGTCGAACCGTGCACCAGACGGCCGTCGACCACGATGCCGCTGCCCACTCCGGTGCCGAGGGTGAACATGATGAAGTGCTTCATGCCCTTGGCCCCGCCATAGACGTATTCGCCGTAGGCGGCGGCGTTGGCGTCGTTGCTCAGCACCACCGGCACGTCGCGGTATTTGTGTATCTCCTTCTCGAAGTTGAGGTTGCCCTTGATGGTGAGGTTGGGCGCATTGTCAACGCAGCCGGTGTAGAAGTTGCCGTTGGGGGCGCCGATGCCGATGCCCTCGAGCTGCACGGCCATGCCGTCGATGGTCGACTGCTCGCGGAGCATGTCTTCTATCTCGTGCATCATGTCGCGCACGTAGGGCTCAAGTTCTGTATAGGCGTTGGTCGGTATGTTCCGACGCTGTATGATGTTGCCGTTTTCGGTCACCAGCCCCATATCGGTGTTGGTGCCGCCCATGTCTACTCCGATTGAATATTTCATATCCGTTTTTTTATATTATTTTGAAATGCAAAGATACACACTTTTCGCGATATGGCAAAAAAAAGTTGCCCCCGAAGGCTCGGAGGCAACCGTTTTCTTTTCCTTATGCCGCTCGCTTAGAGCATGTAGCGGATACCGAGGGCGATGTCGCCCCAGTGGAAGTTGGTCTCAGGGATGAGATAGAAGCAAGGACGGATGTCGAGGCTGAGCTGGATGGGGATCGAGGGGAACTGATACTCGATACCGGCCTGGCCAGCGAGACCGAGGGCGATGTCGCTGTCGCCGTCGTTGCCGTTGCTCCAGCTCCAGTAGGCCACGCGGGCACCGACACCGGCGAACCAGCCGAAGCCGCTGCCGATCTCGCCCTGCCACTGGTAGATACCGGTGAGGGTGAAGTCGGTGTAGTTGTCATGGCTACCCCAACCGAGGTCGATCTCGGTGCGGTTGCCGAAGTCCCACATAGTGCTCAGTTCAGCGCCGAAGCCCTGACCACCGCCGAGACGGACACCAATACCCTGGAACTGTGCGCTGGCCACGGTGCTCATAGCAAAAACGGCCACGATTGCGATAAAAAGTTTCTTCATTTTAGTACTGTTTTTTAATGTGTTATTTAAAAATTTTAACTTAATTTTGTCTTAAAACAACAATGCAAAGATACAGACTTTTTTCGAACTGGCAAAAAAAAATGCACGAAACGGCCATTTTTAACATTTTGCCATCCACCGGCCACGGCATGTCAATCCACCCCCAAAACGCCGGCAGCACACTGTCACACAGGCCGTTGCATCGGTCAAACGGTGCAATTGCCACAATATGTATCTCGCTGATAATCAGTATCCGGACAGGATCCTCTTCGGCCGTTGTACAGTACTTGTACAGTATATGTACAGTACTTGTACGCTTTATAAACGTACAAGTACTGTACAAGTAGCGTACATATAGCGTACAACGAGGCAAGAGGTGCCTTTGAGCGCACGGACACAATGCTAACTTTCAAGCGTTTGCAAAAAGGGGGGTCAAAAAAGAGGCCTCGTCGTGCGCGATTTCAAAAAAAGTCGTATCTTTGCAGCCGAATATGACAACTATTTTAGCTATAGAATCGAGCTGCGACGACACGTCGGCAGCTGTGCTCCGCGACCAGCGGGTGCTGAGCAATGTCATTGCCAGCCAGAAGGTTCACGAACAATACGGCGGCGTGGTGCCCGAGCTGGCCAGCCGCGCCCACCAGCAGAACATCATACCGGTAGTCGACGCCGCCATACGCCAGGCTGGCATCTCGAAAGACGAAATCGACGCCATAGGCTTCACCCGCGGCCCCGGCCTGCTGGGTTCGCTCCTGGTGGGGGTGAGCTTCGCCAAGAGTTTCGCCCTGGCGCTGGGCAAACCCATGATCGAGGTCAACCACCTGCAGGCACACGTGCTGAGCCACTTTATCCAAGTGGAAAGTGGAAAGCGGAAAGCGGAAAGCGATGCATCCGCTCAAAAAGAACTTTCCACTCTCCACTCTCCACTTTCCACTCCCACATTTCCGTTCATCTGCCTGCTGGTGAGCGGCGGACACACGCAGATTTTGCTCCTGCGCGACTACTTCGACATCACGGTGCTCGGCACCACCATCGACGACGCCGCGGGCGAGGCCATCGACAAGGCAGCCAAAATCATGGACCTCGGCTACCCCGGCGGACCCATCATAGACCGGCTGGCCAAGGAAGGCAACGCCGACGCCTTCACGTTCGCCACGCCGCACATTGCAGGCTACGACTACTCCTTCTCAGGCATCAAGACCTCGTTCCTCTATTTCCTCAGAGACCGTCTGAAAGAGGACCCCGACTTCATCGAGAAGCACAAAGCCGACCTCTGCGCCTCGATACAGAAAACCATCGTGGGTTTCCTGCTGAAGAAGGTGGAGCGCGCCGCCCTCGACCACCGCGTGACCCAGGTGGCCATAGCCGGCGGCGTCAGCGCCAACTCGCTGCTGCGCAGCGAACTGCAGCGCATCTGCCAGAAGCACCACTGGCAGGCCTTCATCCCGCCGTTCAGCTTCTGCACCGACAACGCCGCCATGGTGGCCAGCGCCGCCTACTTCAAATACCAGCGCGGCGAATTCGCCGACCAGAGCCTGGCACCCTACACACGATGAATTGAAAATTGAGAATTGAGAATTGAAAATTGAAAATTGAGAATTGAAGATTGAAAAT
>JAFVWV010000038.1 GCA_017501495.1 Bacteroidales bacterium
AGCACCACGCCTGCTGTGTTGCCTCCGAAGGGGTGGTCGGTGAAGGCGTCTACAATATAGTATTTCATAGACTGCGCAGCCATTTGATTTCGTCGGCCCAGCGCATGGGGTCGGGGGTCTCGAGGATGATGGGCATGTCGTCGAAGCGCGGGTCGTGCATCAGGCGGGCGAAGAACTCCTTGCCCATGGCGCCCTCGCCCAGCACCTCGTGGCGGTCCACATGGCTGCCGGCGCCCTTCTTGCTGTCGTTGAGGTGCACGGCGCGCAGGTACTTGAAGCCCACCACGCGCTCGAACTCGTCGAAGCAGAACTGGTAGCCCATCTCGGTGCTCAGGTCATAGCCGGCAGCCAGCGTGTGGCAGGTGTCGATGCATACGCCAACTCTGGTTTTGTCGTCCACGCCCTCGATGATGCGGGCTATGTGCTCGAACTTCCAGCCTAGGTTGGTGCCCTGCCCGGCGGTGTTCTCAATCACCGCCGTCACCCCCTCGGTCTTGCTCAGGGCCAGGTTGATCTCGCGGGCTATCTGGTCCAGGCATTCCTCCTCGCTAATCCTGTTCAGATGCGAGCCCGGGTGGAAGTTCAGCATCGTCAGCCCAAGCTGCTGGGCTCTGTACATCTCGTCGAAGAAAGCCGCACGGCTCTTGCTGAGTGTCTCTTCGTCTGGTGAGCCGAGGTTGATGAGGTAGCTGTCGTGCGGCAGCACCATCTCGGGCCGGAAGCCGCGGTCTACAAGCAAGGCCTTGAAGCCGTCGATCTCAAGTTGCGGCAGCGGCTTGCTGACCCACGAGCGTTGGTTGCGTGTGAACAGGGCAAATGCGTTGGCCCCGATGGCCTCGGCGTTGAGGATGGCGTTGCCAACGCCACCCGATGCGCTAACATGTGCGCCGATATATTT
This sequence comes from Bacteroidales bacterium, assembly GCA_017501495.1. Classification (GTDB taxonomy): domain Bacteria; phylum Bacteroidota; class Bacteroidia; order Bacteroidales; family P3; genus Colimorpha. The sequence continues at coordinate 899 of JAFVWV010000038.1, forward strand.
CGTCATAGTCATTGTTTTATATGAGATAGCCGTGGGTTTGCGCCCACGGCTATGTTGTAATGCTCCTTCATGGGGGGGCTTACGCCTTCAGCAGGAAACCCAGGTTGTCCTTCAGGCCGTACTCCTTGGTGTTCTCCATCTTGGTCTTGAAGACCTTGCACTCCTTTTTGCCCTGCGGATTGGGATTGCCGATGAGGCTCAGCTTGCCGTCCTCAAGCAGCAGGGCCGTGGCCTCGCGGATGGCGGCGACGGTGGCCTTGGGGTTCACCATGATATACTCCTTCAGGCGGTCGTCGCGGGTCTCGCCGCCGTGCTTCGGGTCGAAGAAGTCGGTGTAGTGCGGATTGATCTGGAACGGCACCAGGCCCATGCAGTCGAACGAGGCGGGCATCACGATGGGCATGTCGTTGGTGGTGCAGAGGGTGGGACCTGCCACATTGCTGCCGGCGCTCCAGCCCATGTATGGCATGCCGTCGAAGGCGCGCTGGCGGATGGCCTGCATCAGACCTGTGCGCTGCAGCTCGCGCACCAGGTGGAAGGTGTTGCCACCGCCCACGGCCACGCAGTCGGTATCGTACACCGCGTTGACGGGCAGCGCCTTGTGGTGCACGGAGGTCAGTTTGACGCCGAACTCCTTGTACACCGCGGCCACCTTGGCCTCGTAGGCGTCGTAGCTCTTGGTCAAGCCGTTGGGTGCCAGGCTCACACCGGCATAGGGCACGAAGAGCACTTTCTTCACATTGTGCCGGCGGCAGAAGTCGGCAATCATATCCTTGCACCAGCCGAGGTAGGCCTCGCCGCGCATGGTGCTGTTGCTGATAAGCAGAAGGTTTCTCTTGTCCATTGTCATTTTTTTTTGTGTCGCCCCTACGGGGCTCAAAATGTTTTTGTTTCCATTACCGGGGGTTCCGCTTCGCTCCACCCCCGGCTAAGTTCTTGCGCCCCTTCGGGGCTTGCGCCAGCAAAAATCTATAAGATTTATAGATTTCGTGAGCGCAGCGAGCAGGAGGTTTATGCGTCGATGTTGGCGTAGGTGGCGTTGGCTTCGATGAATTCGCGGCGGGGCGGCACGTCGTCGCCCATCAGGAGCGAGAAGATGCGGTCGGCCGAGGCGGCGTTCTCGATGGTCACCTGGCGCAGCTGGCGTCCCTCGGGGTCCATGGTGGTCTCGCGCAGCTGATCGCTGTTCATCTCGCCCAGACCTTTGTAGCGTTGCACGTGGATGCCCTTGTCGCCGAACTCCATGAGGGCGCGCTCGCGGTCCTCTTCGGTCCAGCAGTAGACCTGGCGGTTGCCTTTCTTGACCATGTAGAGCGGCGGGGTGGCCAGGTAGACGTAGCCGTTTTCGATGAGTTCGGGCATGTAGCGGAAGAAGAAGGTGAGCATGAGGGTGTCGATGTGGGCGCCGTCGACATCGGCATCGGTCATGATGATGACCTTGTGGTAGCGCAGCTTGCTGAGGTTGAGGGCCTGCGGGTCTTCGGGGGTGCCCACGGTGACGCCCAGTGCGGTGTAGATGTCGCGTATGGCCTCGCTCTCGAAGGCGCGGTGGCGCATGACCTTCTCGACGTTGAGGATTTTGCCTCGCAGGGGCAGGATGGCCTGGTATTTGCGGTCGCGGCCCTGCTTGGCGCTTCCGCCTGCCGAGTCGCCCTCGACGAAGAAGATCTCGCATTCGGCTGGGTCGTTGCTCTGGCAGTCGGCCAGCTTGCCCGGCATGCCGGCCGAGGAGAAGACGTTGCTGCGCTGCACCATCTCGCGTGCCTTGCGGGCTGCCTGGCGCGCGCGGGCGGCGAGGATGACCTTGTCCACGATGGTGCGGGCCTCGTTGGGGTGCTCTTCGAGGTAGTTCTCCAGCATCTCGCTGACGGCCTCGTCGACGGCGCCGCGCACCTCGGCGTTGCCGAGCTTGGTCTTCGTCTGGCCCTCGAACTGCGGCTCGGCCACCTTGACGCTGATGATGGCCGTCAGACCCTCGCGGAAGTCGTCGCCCGTGATCTCGACCTTGGCTTTCTGCAGCAGG
>JAFVWV010000003.1 GCA_017501495.1 Bacteroidales bacterium
ACATCACCTGCACAAGGTAGTCGTACAGTTCGTCGATGTCCTCGTCGGCCGACGGGTCGATTTCAACCTTCTTGTACAGCCGCATAATGTTCGTCAAGTTTCTTCAACACCTTGCCGAAATATTCTTCAACAGACATTCTCTTCTTTTTCTTCGGAGCGGCGGATTTCGTCCTCGCAGGAGCAGCATAGGAGGTGGTATCCCCTGCCCGAAGCGCTCTGTATGCTATATTATCCATTGTGTTCATATGGCACAAGTTGTTATATTTTTCGATTTGCAAAAGTACGAAGATTTATCGGATTTTTCACAAAATATTTTTAATCATTGGTGTTCAAGGCCTGAAAAGCAGGCAGGACAAAATGTAATTTGGATTAAATGCTATTGTTGCAATTGTTAGTTCAGCGGCACGAAGTACTCGAAGCAGAGATCCTCGTCCAGGGTGCGCCAGCTGATGCCGTAGCGGTCGGTCTCGTAATCCTGCAACGCCTCGGCCGAGGCTTGCCGCAGACGGGGATAGTCGGCGATGCGCTCGCGCAACTCCTGCCCGCCGTCAGTCAGGATATGCACGTAGTCGCTGTCGACCCAAACCTTGCTTACATTCATTGTCATAACGATTCCTCCATAGTTTGAGCTTTATCTCGAACCCGGCATATCGCCGGACCAGCCGTGGCCGAGATTCCAATGTTCGTCGTAGACGAATTCGAAATAGGGTAGGGCGAACTCTTTTTCAATCAGTTCGGTGAGCTCGTCCTGAATGGGTTCGGCCCAGTGGCCGACGAGGACGATGAACTTATCGATGGTCCATGCCACTCGCCCACAGGGAATCTGCGTGTAGTCGCCCTTGAATTTGGTTTCTGAATGTTCGGCTTGAGCGCGAAAAAATTCCTTTGCCCACACTTGGCGGTGGAGGTGTGGGTAGTTGATGAATGGTTTGCCCTTTTCGGCAGCCTCCTCCACCTCGCGTGGGGTCAGCTCCTTCTTGCGCACCCCGAAGAGGGTATGATCTGAGGGGTCGTACCAGAAAATACCCACCGAGGGCATCTGCTCGTCGAACGAGGCCATGTCCTCCATCTGCGCGTTATGTTGTTCGTTGGATAGTGTTGTCATTTGTCGTTGTATATTCTCTATTATTTATCGCCCATGCCGGAAAGCCTGCCCTGAGGCATGTCGGATAGAACCTGATATAAAGTGTATTTAAATAACGCGATAGGCCGGGATATATTGTGTGATGCTGTAAATAAATGCAAAAAGCCTCCGCCGTAATCAGAACGGCGGAGGCTTGGATGCTTTTCAGAAAAAGGCGATGTGATCAGCCGATGGCTTGACGGATGCGGGCGGCGATATCCTCCACCGTGCCGAGGCCGTCGATGACCTTCTGCTTGCCCTGGGCGGCATAGTACTGGGCCACGGGCAGGGTCTTGTTGTTGTACTCCTGCAGGCGGTTGTTGATGGTGGCCTCGTTGTCGTCGGCGCGGCCCTGAATCTTGGCGCGCTCCAGCAGACGGCGCATCAGCTCGTCCTTGGGCACCTCGAGCTGCACCATGCAGGTGAGGCTGCGGCCGTACTTGGCCAGCAGACGGTCCAGCGTCTCGGCCTGGGCCACGGTGCGGGGGAAGCCGTCGAAGAGCATGCCCTTCGTGTCGGCGGCGATGGCCTTGTCCATCATCTCCACCACGATGTCGTCGCTCACCAGCTGGCCGGCATCCATAATGCTCTTGATACGCTTGCCGAGCTCGGTCTGCTCGGCAATCTCCTTGCGGAGCAGGTCGCCGGTCGAGACGTGTGTCAGGCCGTAGTGCTCCACGATGAAATCGCTCTGGGTGCCTTTGCCGGCACCGGGGGCTCCGAAAATGACGATATTTTTCATTTTTTAGGAGTTAAGAAGTTAAGAAGTTGAAGAAGTTAAGACAAATGTATCTTTATTAGGAGTTAAGAAGTTAAGAAGTTGAAGAAGTTAAGACAAATGTATCTTTATTAGGAGTTAAGAAGTTAAGAAGTTGAAGAAGTTAAGACGAATGTTTTTTTTAGGAGTTAAGAAGTTGAAGATGTTTGGGCAAATGTTACCGACAATATATTGCGACAAGCACTATTGTCTTAACTTCTTAACTTCTTTAACTTCTTAACTTCTTTATCATCTTTAACTTCTTAGCTCCTTCCCGTTAAACTTCTCTTATTTCACCGACACAATCTCGATGTCGAACACCAGGGGCGAGTAGGGGGGGATGAGCTGGCCGGCTCCCTGCGAACCGTAGCCGAGGGCCGAGGGGATGACGAGCTGCAGCTGCGAACCCTCGGGCTGGCCCATGATGCCCTGCTCCCAACCGCGGATGAGGCTCATCTGGCCGACGGTGTAGGTAAGGGGCTCATAGGTGCGGCCGGGCTGGTCGAGGCCGCCGCGCTTGGCGTCGCTCTCGACGCTGGAGTCGAACATCGTGCCGTCGAGCAGGCAGCCGGTGTAGTTGATGGCCACCTGGCGGCCGGCGGCCACCTTCGGGCCTTTGCCCTTCTTCTTGACGATGATGTAGAGGCCGTCGGCGGTGGGCTTGACCTTGATGTTGTTGTCGCTGATATATTTGGCTATGTCGTCGGGCTCGCTGTCCTTGCGCTGCTGCATCTCGGCGAAGAAGTTGGCCTGCTCTTCGGCCAGCTCGTCTTTGGTGACGATGTCCTGCAGCGAGATCTCGTAATAGATCTTCATGCCGGTGCCGGGCTTGTAGAAGGGGGGCAGCTGGTTGGGCTGGAGATATTTGGCCAGCGAGTCGGCCTCGACAGCGAGGGTGGCCTTGTCGCCCACGTGCATCATCACGAGGCCCTCATAGAGGAAGAAGTTGGGGTCGGCCTGCAGTATGCGGTCGGCGTGGCCCACATTGGTGAAGGTCTGCACGGTGTCGAAGCGGACGGTCATCTCGCCCACCAGCACGTCGCCTTCCTGCACCTGCTGCGCATCCTTGTTCTGTTTCTCGAATTTGTAGAGCACGCCGCCGTCGGTGGTCTTGTAGTTGTCGCCTGAACCACAGGCTGCCAGCAGTGCTGCCGCGGCCAGCATGATGCCGGCCATTCTCATCTTTGTCTTCATTTTTGTTTGTTGTTTTATTGTTTGTGTTCTTTCTGTTTATGACTTGATTTTTCAGTCTTCGATTTTCAGTTTATAGACCAGCACCATGCGACTGGCGATGCGGTCGCCGTCGCCAGCCACGCCGTAGCCCAAGGCCGACGGCACGAGCACGGTGGCTTCTGAGCCGCGATGCAGTTTTGCCAGCGCCGCGTCGAGGCCTGCTGTAGGCTGCTGGCGTCCGGCCACCACCGTCTCGGTGCGCTCGGTGTAGACGATGTCGCCGCCGATGGTTTCGAGGCGGTATTTGATATGCAAGGTGTCGTCGGGCATGATGCCGCTTCCCAGCCCGGCGCGAGTCTCGACGACGCGCACACCGCCTTGCAGTGTGTCGGCATGCCACCCGCGGCGTTCGAGGTAGGAAGCTATCTGTTGTTCCTCGCTGTGGGCCACGTGGCGGTTGGCGTTGATCACTATCTCGCGCATCTGGGTGTTGCCATCTTCGGGCTGCTCTATCACGGGCACCTCGCGACAGGCGGTAGCTACCATGGCCAAAAGCGCCAGCATGCAGAGACCCAAATGCTTGCGCACACGGACCACGGTGTCGGCCAGCGAAAGATGGCTTGTGGCGCCGGCAGCGCGTTCGTGGCCGCCGCCGCCGAAGAGTTCGCGCGCCATGAGGTTGACGTCGTAGCGCGTCTTCGAGCGCAGCGAGAGGCGCACCTGGCCTTCCTCTTCGCGCACCAGAATGCCGCAGTCGACATCCTTTAGGCGCATCACCTCGTTGATCAATCCCGTCAGTTCATGGCTGCACACACCGTGCTCCTCCATGTCGCGGGCGCTGAGGGTCATCAGGGCCACGCCCTGCTCTTCGTACACTTCGAGCCTGTGGGCCACGGCGAAACCGAAAAACTGCAGGCGGGCCACGCTGAAGACGTTCTTGATGCGACGGTTTATGTCCATCGGGTCGATACCGAAGCGCAGCAGGGCTGCGGCGGCGTGGTAGACGCTAGGCCGGTCGTTGCTGAAGCTGAAGGTGCCGGTGTCAGTGCAGATGCCGGTAAAGAGGCTTGTGGCCGACTCGGCGGTGAAGCAGTCGTCGCCGAAGCAGGTGTGCATCAGCCAATAGACCAGTTCGCAGGTGCTCGAGATATCGGGCTCGCTGACCACGAGGTCGAAACTATCGCGGTCGGGGTCGATATGATGGTCCACCAGCATCTTGGAGGCCTTGGCCTCCCTGAGCATCGCTGCGAGGCAACCCGTACGGTCGAGAGAGCTGACATCGAGGCAGATGATGATGTCGGCTGCGTCGACGGCCTCTTGGCATTGCCCGGCCTGCGAGCGGCCGCAGAGGATGGCGTCGGTCGAAGGCAGCCAGGCCAGATCGTCGGGGCATCCGTCGGGCAGCATCATGACGACTTCGGCACCGACGGCACGTCGGAGCAGCGAGGCTGTCGCCGTCAGCGAGCCTACTGCGTCGCCGTCGGCGTTGGTGTGGGCCACAAGCACCGCACGCCGCACGCCCTCAAGAGTGCGAACAACCTCGGTGCTGTCCCAACCGGCACCGAATTCGATGGTTTCTGTGTTCTCAAACTGCATGTCTCACAATCGTTTGCCGCTGCACACGGCCATACAATCCGACTGCAAATATACGATTTTTTAATAATTAACATAAAATTTATTTATCAACACCGGTTTCCGATGCCGTCATCAAGGGTACCGGGAGCGCATATCAACGATACATCAACGATATATCAACGATATTTCGACGATTTTAATCGTTGATATATCGTTGATATATCGTTGATGTATCGTTGAT
>JAFVWV010000039.1 GCA_017501495.1 Bacteroidales bacterium
CCAAAATCAGCCACATCAATCCGCGAGGGGTCATTTTTCAACACACTGTACATCAACACCTTATTATGACGCCAAAGGGCACCTCTTGCCTCGTTGTACGCTATATGTACGCTACTTGTACAGTACTTGTACGTTTATAAAGCGTACATATACTGTACAAGTACTGTACAAGTACTGTACAACGGGCGAACCGGTAGGCTACCGGACAGCACCGATACAGGCATAAAAAAAATCACTCGCCGAGCTTGGGAAAGTCGAGCACCTCGAGGTCCTTCGGAGTGCCGTCGACGACGAAACGCACGAGGGTGGCCACCTTGTGGAAGCCCTGTCGGCCGGCGGCGCCGGGGTTTATGTGCAGGAAGTTGTATTCGCGGTCGTACATCACCTTGAGGATATGGCTGTGGCCGCAGACGAAGATATCGGGGCGCGCCAGCTCGAGGGTGCGGCGCAAGGCCGGCGGATAGTGGCCGGGCCAACCGCCGATGTGCATCATCAGCACACGGAGTCCGTCGCATGTGAAGAAAGCCTGCTCCTCGAGCTCATAGTGCAGGCTGAAGCTGTCGCAGTTGCCCCATACTGCGCGGACTGGTTTCCATGCGCGCAGCTCGTCGAGCACGCCCGGGCCTATGTCGCCGGCATGCCAAAGTTCGTCGCAATCCTTGAAAAACTTGAACACCTGCGGCGCCAACACTCCGTGGGTGTCGCTCAAAACTCCGATGCGTTTCATTCGTTGGCGTGGATCGCCTTCAGGTTCTCGGCGATCATCTCCTTCAGGTAGTTGATGATATGTATGTCGTTCATCGACATGCCGTCGAGGGCCTCCTTCAGCTCGTCGGTGTCGAGCACGAACTCGTCGTCGTCGGTGCGGTAGGTGACGACGAAATGGATGTCCTCGTGGGCAGAGAACAGCATGACAAGGGTGCCGGGCAGGTCGCCCATCGGCGGACGGTCCCAGTTGTTGTGCTCGAACCAGAACTCGAGGCGGGTACCCTTGCCGAGCTCGCTGGTTAGCTTCATGCCGCCGCCGCACTTCTCGGTATTCATCTTGATCAAGGGCAGGCCGAGGCCCACCTTGCGGGTGGTGCGGCTGGTGGTATAGGGGTCGGTGACGCGGGCGAGGAATTCGGGACTCATGCCCTTGCCGTTATCCTCTATCGTAAAGTGGAAATCATTGTTCTTCAAGCTGTCGACGATGGTCAGCTTGACATCCTTGGAGCCAGCGGCCGTGGAGTTCTCCATCAGGTCGTAGACGTGCATTGCCAGTTCCTTCATGCTATCTGATATTTACAGTTTTCAGACTGCAAAAATACACAATTATTTTCAAACGACAATAATAAAAAGAGGCAACCGGCGTTATAGAAGTGAAAAAGAAAAAGGCCAAGAGTGAACAAAAGACACATCAACATACTGACATTCGGGCTGATGGCATTGCTTACAGCCACAGCCTGCAGCACCGACGACGGCGGCGCACCGGCATTCATACACGTCGACGCCATACAGGTGAAAGCACGCGAGACAGGCGCCGTCACGCAAGACAGCGGATACTACACATCGAAGATTGTGGCGGCCTATGTCGTGGCGCACTACCCCGACGCCATGTCGGTCGACACCATTGGCCTCTTCAGGCTGCCGTTCACGGTACCCGTGCTGCACAACGGCCCGGCCGACTACATAGAATTCTACCCTGCCGTGCCCATGAGCGGCAAAATGACCGCCCTGCCCTACTACACCTACTACAACCACCTGCACTTCGGCGACAGCACACTGCGCGCCGGCGACACCATCGACTTCGGCACCCTCAGCACCACCTACGACGCACTGGTCGACTATCCGCTGCTCTTCGAGCCCTTTGAGCCCAACGAAGCCAACATCATGATGGACTCGGTTGTGGAATGGGTGAAGCACGACCGCGACGGTGCACGCTGCGGCGAGGGCTACGGCAAGGTGCATGTAGACCCCGAAGCCACGCACGTCGACTTCTCCATCGACAAAGGCGACTTCTTCGTCGTGAACGACCCGTCGAAACTGGTCTACCTCGAGATGGACGTCCGCGGCGACCTCGACCTCGAAGTGAGCATGACATCGCGTTACCAGAACGGCGGCAACCTCGACAGGCTGCAGGTAATGGTGGTCTACGACACAGCCGAATGGCAGCACCTCTACATCAACCTCGGCCGCACCTGGAGCTACTTCAACCACCATCCACAGTTCAAAATCAACTTCTCGGCCCTCAACTACGACGGCACCGGCGGCGACGTCTACATAGACAACATAAAACTGCTTACCACAAGCAAAGTACTCTAACCACAACTTACAGCACCGTTTTTTTATGCAACGCAGACAGACCCTCAAATATATCATTTGCGACACCCTCTCGGCCATGCTGGCATGGTCGGCGCTCTTCCTCTTCCGGAAGGTGGTGCTCGAAAACATCGGCTTCAACGACGTGCTCCATTTCTACAAAGACTCCAACTTCTGGATGGGCCTCGTCTTTGTGCCAGCCGGGTGGCTCACGCTCTACAGCATCATGGGCACCTATCGCAACGTGATGCGCAAAGCACGCCTCAAGGAACTCCTCGAAACACTGATCGCCACGCTGATAGGCGTAGTCGTCATCTTCTTCGTCCTGCTCATCGACGACGTCTACGCCGTGAGCGGCAACGCCGGAGTCGACACCTACCGCGGCTACTACGCCTCGTTCCTCTTCCTGCTGGCGGTCCAATTCATGCTGACCTACCTGCCACGCGTGCTCATCACCTCGCAGACCGTGCGCCGCGTGCACTCACGCCGCTTCGGTTTCCCCACGCTCCTGATCGGCAGCAAAAAGAAAGCCTTCCAGACCTACCTCGACCTCGAAAACCAGGAAATCTACAGCGGAAACCTCTTCTCGGGATTTGTCAGCCTCTCGGACGACATCGACCAGCAACTCGCCTCCGTCATGCCCCACCTCGGCTCCACGGCCGACCTGCGCAAACTGGTTGAACAATACGCCATCGAAGAAGCCATCATAGCCGTTGAACCCGACGAGCAAGACAAAATCAACGAAATACTGCGCGACCTCGACACAAGCGGCGACCTCATAATAAAAATCACCCCCGACGCACGCGACCTCATCATAGGCTCCATCAAACAGGACTCCATCTTCCACTCGCCACTCATCGTCATCAACAACAGGCTGATGCCTGAATGGCAATACTCGCTCAAACGAATAGCCGATATCGTCGTATCCATACTGGCGATGATTATCCTCTCGCCCGTCTACCTCGTTACGGCCATCATCGTCAAATGCACTTCCCCGGGACCCGTTTTCTACGCCCAGGAGCGTATAGGCTACCACGGCAAACCGTTCAAGATGCACAAATTCCGCTCCATGTACGTCGACGCCGAACAAGCCGGCCCGGCCCTCAGCAAAGACGACGACCCACGCATCACACCATTCGGACGCTTCATGCGCAAAGTGCGCCTGGACGAAATACCGCAGTTCTACAACGTACTGAAAGGCACCATGAGCCTCGTGGGCCCACGCCCCGAAAGACAGTTCTACATAGACCAAATCGTAAAACGCGCACCCGAATACCTTCTGCTGCAGCGCGTCAAACCCGGCATCACATCGTGGGGACAGGTAAAATACGGCTATGCATCAACGGTCGACGAAATGGTCGAACGCCTGCGCTACGACCTGCTATACCTCGACAACATGTCAATCACAACCGATATCAAAATACTCCTCTACACAGTAATAATCATACTGCAGGGACGAGGGAAATAGCCACACATCAAACAGTAAAAAAATGAAACAAATTCTTATACCGATAGCAGCAGCCGCAACGCTCTGCCTGACGGCATGCAACGAAGACCGCACTCCCAAGCTCGCCGACATCGGCGACACCATGTCGTGGGCAATGGGCGAGAACGTGGCCCGCACACTGACAGAAACCCCCGTATTCGACATAGACAAGGAGATTTTCATAAAGGCAGTGCAGCACACCCTCGACGGCAAAGAGCAGCCACTCAGCGAAGAAACATATACCCAAGCCATGGCGCAACTGATGGACATGGCCCGCCTGCAACAGATGAAAGAGGCAAACCTCTCTCGCCAAAACGTAGACAAACTACAGGAAGAATACTTCAAACAGCTCACCGCCAGAAACCCTAAAATCAAAAAACACGAATCGGGATTCTATTACGAAGTGCTGAAAGAAGGCCACGGCCGCAAAGCGAAATACGGCGACAACGTCAACTTCGACTACCGCAGCTTCCTGATGCTCACCGGAGCCCCATTCGACCAGACCTATGGTCAAAGAGAACCCATATCGCACGTGGTCGGCAAACCCATGTTCCAAGGCCTTGTCGACGGACTGCAACTCATGAACCCCGGCAGCACCTACAGATTCTATTTCCCATATCAGCTTGCATTCGGCGAAAACGGCTCAAACGGCATCCCGGGCTACACCCCGCTGATTTACGAGGTAGAATTCCACACATTTATTTAAAAGAAAACAAACATTTTTTCCGAATGTAACTAAATTAGTTGTATATTTGCAAAACCAATCCGGGCGAGACGGATTGACAAAATTATTGTAAATTAATCAATTTAGTTACAATGAAGAACAAATACTACGACCTGATCGACCAAACATTCGACTTTCCGCAGGACGAATTCCGCACTGAGGACGGCGAATTGTATTTCCATGACATCCCCCTCATGGAAATAATCAAACAATATGGCACCCCGCTCAAAATCACCTACCTGCCAAAGATAAGCTCGCAGATACAACGAGCAAAACGCCTGTTCAATGTGGCCATAGCCAAAACCGACTACCGAGGCACATACAACTACTGCTACTGCACAAAAAGCAGCCATTTCGCATTCGTGCTCGAAGAAGCCCTCAAGAACGACATCAACCTCGAAACCTCGTCGGCCTTCGACATCAACTTAATCCAGGAACTGCACGCGCAAGGCCTCATCGACAAAGAGAAAACAATCGTCTGCAACGGATTTAAAAAAGAGCAATACATCGAGAACATCGTCGGCATCTTCGACGACGGATTCCGAAACGTCATACCTGTTCTCGACAATAAAAACGAGTACTACACACTCGACCAAATGCTCCAAAACGGCAAAGAGAAGATGAATCTCGGCATACGGATTGCATCAGAAGAAGAGCCCAAATTCGACTTCTACACCTCGCGACTCGGAATCCGATACAACGACATAGTTTCATTTTACGAAGAACAAGTGAAGCCAAACAGCAAATTCCAGTTCAAGATGCTCCACTTCTTCATCAACACCGGCATAAGAGACACCGCCTATTATTGGAACGAACTGGCCAAATGCGTAAACGTCTACTGCGACCTAAAACGCGTATGTCCCGAACTCGACTCGCTCAATATCGGCGGAGGATTCCCAAGCAAAGTGAGCCTCGCCGCCTCATACGACTACGAGTACATGGCCGAAGAGATACTCGCACAAATAAAGAACATCTGCACCCTGCGCGGAGTGGAAGAGCCCAACATATTCACCGAATTCGGCAGCTTCACCGTAGGCGAAAGCGGTGCCACATTATACAGTATCCTGGACCAAAAGCAGCAGAACGACCGCGAATTGTGGTACATGATAGACTCAAGCTTCATCACAACCCTGCCCGACACCTGGGGCATCAACCAACGATTCATCATGCTGCCCATAAACCACTGGGATTGCGAATACCAGCGGGTGTTTCTCGGCGGCTTGACCTGCGACAGCGAGGACTACTACAACGCCGACAGCCACGCAAATGCCATTTTCCTGCCAAAGCTGCAGAAAGACGACCCACTGTACATAGGCTTCTTCCACACTGGCGCATACCAAGAGAGCATCGGCGGCTACGGCGGCATACAACACTGCCTCATCCCCGCCCCAAAGCACGTCATAATCGACAAAGACGAGAACGGAGAATACACGACAAAGCTCTTCGCCAAAGAGCAAAGTTACAAATCCATGCTTAAAATTCTTGGATACTGATTGTCTCTTTCACTTTAGGCATAACCAAAAGGAGTTAAGGCATCAACACGCAGCCTAACTCCTTTTGTTTTATAGTTTTCATCCAGGAAATTCAGTGTACAACCGCAGCCTTCTTGTTTTTCAAATCACAAGTACAATGGGCGCAGCGTCCCGTCTTCGGATCGGCATTGGCGCACGGGCGTTTGAACTCCTTCTCCTTATGCAGGAGCATCTTCAAGCCCAATCCAGCCATCATAAGGGCCACAGCCGCAACGGCCACAATCAACACTATCAATATCGTACGGTTCATACCTTATCTGCAATTGAGACCGCAAAGATACGAAAAAAAACTTCATCCGTCAAAAAAACATTCCCGCGGCAACCGCCCACTTACCATTTCCCACTTTCCACTAAACAGCCCTGTAGGGGCGACACTCCATTAGCCGTGGGCGCAAGCCCACGGACGCACGCCACACCCCATTCGTCCGAGCCGCGTCAGCGGCGACACTCACATTAGCCGTGGGCGCAAGCCAACGGACGCACGCCACACCCCATTCGTCCGAGCCGCGTTAGCGGCGGCACTCACATTAGCCGTGGGCGCAAGCCCACGGACGCACGCCCACCCCCTACCATCCGAGCCGCGTTAGCGGCGGCACTCAATCAGACGTGGACATTCATTGACCACCCTCATATCTCTAACCACCGTCCACTTAGATATTGGAATTAACAAATCAGAGGTTAGAAATGAGAAGAATCCAAATAATATTGAAGAGCGTCCACAAAACGTCACGCAAGGAGAATATGCCAATGCGACGGCATTTTCAGCACATTATCGATGGCAACCTTTTCACCGCCTTGGCCTTGGTCTTGTTCAGCAGGTCGGCATAGACCTTCGTAGTCCCTATATCGGAGTGGCACATGAGCTGCTGGACGGTATAGATGGGGACTTCTTTCGTCAGCAGAAGCACACAGAAGGTGTGGCGGGCACTGTGGAAAGAGACGGGTTTCTTTATCCTGGCCTCTTTGCACCACCGCTTCAACACCACATTGACTTTCTGGTTGGTCTCCTCCTTGAAGACATATTCGCCACCGCGTTTCTGCCCTCGCAGCAGGGCTTCCGCTTCGGCGCACAACGGCAATCGCTCATAGGTGTCAGTCTTCTGTTGATGGAACTCCAGATGAAGGTGCTTGCCGCTGCGCTTCACGTCCTTCCAGCGTAGCCCCTGCACGTCGCTGTAGCGCAGCCCTGTCATGCAGGAGAATAAGAACATCGACTGAATGTTGCTGTACCTGTCCGGGAGTCTGTGCCTCGTCAATTTCTTCAGCTCCGCTTCCGTCAGAAAACCCTTCTTCTCTTGCTCACGCTTGGGTCGCTTCACTCGTTGCAGGATGCGGTCGTCAAAGAGTCCGCTCTTGTAGGCATCGTGGAGAACACAGGCCAGTTTCTGAAAATACAGACGCACCGTGCCAGGATGCAGCCCCCGCGAACGAAGGAATGGAATAAAATCCTGGATGTATGAAGTGGTCACCCGGTCAATTGTTGTATCCCCATAAACCTCCAGATGGCGGCACATAAGATTATATGAACTCTTTGTCTGCGGTTTAATGTTGGCTGCGGAGACAAAATCCCTGCAATACTGCAGCAGGCTGACAGTGGGCTTCTCTTCCGCCTGGCCACTACCGAGACTGGCGAAATACTCGTAGTGAGTGTCGGCGGAAAGGTCGTCGGAAACCAAAGAAATGCAAAGCTCTCCGGTAGCAGTATACTTGATGGCGGCCACCGAAAAACGAAAATTCGAATCGATATTAATATTCATTTTATCAATTATTTATATTGTTTTTTTGACTATAAAACAAAAATAAAATTACAAAAAATATGTGAAGTCAAAAAAATAATGTATTTTTGCAGAAAATAAAAGCAGCCAAATGCAAAGGGAAAACACTACGCCAAATGAAACAACTGCCATGTCTGGAAGTGGCATCTCGGGAGTGTTTTTTGAAGACTTTTCTTCAAAAAACGGACACGAATTGCCGCCCACAAACAGCTGTAGGCAAGACTGTTCCATCGATTTTGCACACTGTTCTTTCACCGGCAAGGAACGCGACGAGGAAACCGGCTACGGCTACTTCGGTGCCCGCTATATGGACCACGAGCTGATGACGATGTGGCTGTCGGTTGATCCGATGGCTGACAAGTATCCGAGCATCTCGCCATATGCGTATTGTGCTTGGAATCCAGTGAAGCTGGTTGATCCTGATGGTAGAGATATATGGAAGCTGGACAATTTAGGTAATGTCGTTGATCACATAGAATGTAATGATTATGATTGTTTTCATATTGTGAATGACAAAG
>JAFVWV010000040.1 GCA_017501495.1 Bacteroidales bacterium
CGAACAAGGCAAAATCGCCCTTCAGCGGGTCGTCCGGGAACACCTGTGCCATGGCCTCGGTCAGGCGGCAGGCCGCGCTCATGCTGGCCGTGCGACTCTGCAGTAGGTTGAGGCTCACAGCCTCGCTGAGCACATGTGTATCCATCGGCATGATGAGCTTACGGCGGTCGATGAAGGGAGCCCAGAGGCCAAGGTCGACAGGCGAGCCGTCGCGCACCATCCATCGCAGAAACATGCAGACGCGCTTGCATGCCGACGAAGCATCCTTTGGCACCACGGCCGAAGCGCCGTGCGCAGCGAACCACCGGCAGATGCTCTCCACGGCGCCGAGGCCCGTGCCGTCGCCACAGCGACGCACATACCGGCCCAAAGAGCCATGCTCATCCACCAGGGCGCTGAAAGCATCAAAAAAAACGCGCATAGTGCCGCGAGAATAAAGTCGGTAAAAACAGGTGCGGTCGGCAGAATCAAAATGCACACTGTAGGCACGCGTGCGAATCCAGTTGTCCATATCGCCTTCGGCCAGATCAAGCAAGTGACCTATACGCGGCATGAACTGTGCGCGGCTGCCGTAGCTCAGCGCTTGAGCCACAAAAGCCACTGCTTCTTGATTATCTGCGCCTTGCACCTGATGCATCCACCAAGACGGGTCGCCCTCGATGAAAGAAGTCACCTCGTAACGTGCAGCCAATTCGGTCAGACGCTGACGCGTAGCCTCGTCGATATAGATTTTTTGTTTCATATAGATTTAACGGTGAAGCCGATTGTTTATTGTATAAAAGATTATCCACAAACATCCGAAAAAATCGCGTCTCTCCGAGGCTGTTGAAAAAAAACAGCCATATAGAGCATACCAGCGTTGAAATTAAGCCTATACGAGGCTTTTTTCATCTTGATGACATGTTACTTTTTATACGTTTGCCCTGCCACGGCATTTTTGGGGTTTCCATACAAAAAAGATTTGTATCTTTGCAGCGTCAACTCCAGTATTCGCAACCATTGATATCGAGGGCTTGCGGGTCGAAAACCGGCTCGCGGCCCTCGCGTTTTTGGCGTTCGTAGTCTTTCAGCGCCCTCAGAGCCTTGGGCGAGAGGAGCAGTATGGCCACGATATTGATCCACGCCATAGCGCCAACACCGATGTCGCCCAGCGTCCACACTACACCGCTGCCCACCAGCGAGCCGAGAAAGACGGCCGCCACGGTGCCGATACGCAGTGTCCAGACCACGAGGCGTTCGCGGCGGTCGTCGCCGAAATGGGCGTCGGCCTCTTCGAGCTCGGCCAGGCGCTCGGGATGCTTCTTGTAGATGCGGCGACGCCAACGGTTGAAAAGGTAGACAAGGTTGGTCTCGGCATAGTAATAATAGGCCATGATGGTGGTGAAGGCGAAGAAGAAGAGTGCAACAGAGATAATCATGTCGCCCGCCTGCGGGCCGACGACGGTGCCGAGCGCGCCGCTGGTGTAGAAGACACCGGGTTCGCCGAGGGGGGCCTGCGGGTTCTGCTGCAGATAGCTGACCACCGCCTCGGAGCCGACCACTGGCGTTACGCTCTGGATGATATTGTAGGTGCGGCAGGCCAGAATCATCATTGCGGTGGCAGTACAGACCAGGAGGGTGTCGATATAGACCGAGAAGGCCTGCACCAGACCCTGCTTCACTGGATGGCTCACCTTGGCGGCTGCAGCCACGATAGGCCCGGTGCCCTGGCCGGCCTCGTTGCTGTAGATGCCGCGCTTGACGCCCCAGGCGATGGTGCTGCCGAGCAGTGCGCCGCCCACCTCGTTGATGCCGACGGCGCCGCGCAGCATCTGCACAAAGACCTCGGGCACCACCTGCCAGTGGACGGCAAGCACCACCAGCGCAAGCACTATATAGACCAGTGCCATGACCGGAGCCACCACCTGTGCCACGCTGGCTATGCGCTTGACGCCGCCGATGATGACCATGGCGATGAGCAGCGCCACCGCGAGGCCGACCGTCCACACCGGCACTCCGAACGAACGCGCGCAGCCGAGGGCGATGCCGTTGCACTGCACCGGCGGCAACAGTACGCCGCAGGCCACCGCAGCCAGCACGGCAAAGAGGGCGCCGAAAAACGGCGACCGCAAACCCGACTCGATGTAATAGGCCGGACCGCCGCGGAACTGGCCGTTGTGGTTCTCCTTGTAGATTTGGGCCAGGGTGGCTTCGACAAAAGCGCTGCCTGCACCAAAGAAGGCTATCAGCCACATCCACACTATGGCGCCGGGGCCTCCGAAGCCGATGGCGGTGGCCACGCCGACAATATTGCCCGTACCGACACGGCCGGAAAGGGCCATGGCGAAAGCCTGGAACGACGAGATGCCGACCTTCTTCTTGTCGCGGTCGGGGCGGAACAGCAGCTTGAGCATCTCGCCGAAACGGCGCACCTGCACAAAGCGCGTGCGCAGCGAGAAATAGAGGCCCGCCGCGAGACACAGTACCACCAACGCCGGACTCCATACCCAGCTGTTGACCGCAGAGACGGCCCCGGTCAGCCATTCGAGCAGATGATTCATAGTGTCGATAATTTTGGTGCAAAGGTACAACAAATTATCGACACGGCAAAAAAAACATCACTCCCGGCCCTGCGATTTGCAAGCCACGACGACGTAGGGCTGCAGCTGCCAGGGTTTAGGGGTCATGGTGCAGAACCAGTCGTAGAAGAAGGCTACAAGGGAAACCTGCGTGTAGCCGTCGGGGCGGCCGTCGACGATGTCGCATGGGTCGGCCATGGTGAGGAGGTCGTCGTCATAGACGTCGGGAGTGCCGCAATCGGTGTAGCCGATACAGGTGGTCCAGTGACCGCCCCAGAGATTCCAGCAGACCATGACCGGACGGCCGGCATCCAGCTGGCGGCGGAAAAAGTCGGCGGCCTGGCCGTAATCGGCAAATGGCGGCTCGGCATTGCCGACAGCCTGTATGCCAACGCGGCAGGTATCGGCAAGCAGCGGCAGATCCGCATCTGGGCGGTAGCTGGACGAGACGATGTCGAAATCCGTGCGGCTCGCAAAGTAGCGGTATATTTCCTCGACGCTGGTGCCATAGTCGGTGAGGTTTACGGCCGATCCGGGCCGAGCGTCGGGGGTGCGGCTGTCGACGTGTGTATGCATCTTGTCGGCCAACGACTCCTCGCTCTCGTTGTCGAGGCCGTAATAGCGCATCACCGACAGCGCCGAGGCGCAGCCGCAGGTGTAGTCGGTGGTCTGCTGGAGCGACGGGAAATCATCGAGCATCACACCCCGCCGGCCGGAACCGTCGGCACACGAGGCGCACACGGCCGTCAGCACCGCTGCCGCAAAGAGAATCGGACACACAGACATTCTTCTCATATTCAAAGGTTTTTGACTGCGGCATACAGTTCAGGGAAGCGTTTCTCGAGCGACACCGGTCGCCCCTGCTCGAGGAAGCAGTGGGTGCTGGTGGCGGTGCACACCGTGCGTCCGCCGCACGTCATCGTGTAGGCAAATACTATCTTGAGCGGCGTAGTCTCCTGCACCCGCACGGCGATTTCAATCGTGTCTTTGAACGTGGTGCTGCGACGGTAGCGACAGTCGACAGCCACCACCGGCGACACCACCCCCTCGGCTTCCATGCGGTCGAAGCCGTAGCCGAGCTGGTCCATCCAGTCGACGCGCGCCTCTTCCATAAAGCGGATATAATTGCTGTGGTGCGTGATGCCCATACGGTCGCACTCGTAATACTTCACCTCGTGACGGTAGGGTCTGATTTCCATAATTCATTCAATTTTACACCTTAACGCACTGGTGTTGTGTTTATTGTGCACTTTGGTAAAAAAAATGACGTCAAGCCTGAAAACTGGCTTTTTTGCACCTTTGCAACATCCTCATAATCAAGCATCGGCAGTGACCATCTCTTACTCTGCGCTATACCTTCTCCTACTCTGCGCTATACCAACTCTTACTTTTGTAAGAGGAAAGTAGGAGCGGAGTAGGAGGAGGTATAGCTGAAATAGATATTTGATGCTGAATTGTAATAATTTCGTATTTTTGCAAATCGAAAAATAGATTCAAGGGATGAAGAGATATCTGATTATCAGTCTGTATATATGCCTTGCCTTGTCGGCCTGCCGCCCCGGGGCCGGGCTGCCGGCCGAGCCCGACTATGCCGACACTGCGCAGTGGTTCGCGGTGGACCGCGGCGGCGAGGCCGACCTGTTCTACATCACCTCGACCGAGACCGGCGACTATATGATTGACGGTCGCGTGCAGCACCACGCCGACGTCACGCTCGACAGTATACGCGCCCTGCTGCTGGGCGAGATGCAGGGTGTGGACCGCCTGCTGGCCGGAGGGCTGAATTTCTACTCGCCCTACTATCGCCAATGCACCATGGAGTCTTTTGCCGACGACAGCCTCGTCGATGCCCGTATGCCGCTGGCCCTCGGCGACGTGCGCCGCGCCTTCGAGCACTACATCGAGCACATCAACTGCGGGCGCCCGTTTGTCTTGGCCGGCTTCAGCCAAGGGGCAGCAGCGGTGGTCGACCTGCTGAAGACAATGGACGACGATGCCCGCAGCCGCATGGCCGCAGCCTACGTCATAGGCTGGAAAGTGACAGACGACGATATCGCCGCGGCCGGCGGCCGTATACGTGCCGCACAAGACAGCGCAGACCTCGGCGTCACAGTATGCTTCAACAGCGTGCGTTCGCCTGAATGCGCCATACCAATGCTAAGCCACGGCAACCGCCTGGCCATCAACCCAGTGGGCTGGCGCACCGACGAGACACAGGACACGCTGGCCTACCGCGGCGACACGCTGACCATACACCTCGACACAGCCTCGCGGCTGCTCGTCGTCGACGGCTACCGGCACGACGACTATATGCTGCCGCTCATAGGCCGCGAAGGCAACTACCACCGCCTCGACATCACCCTCTACGCCGGACAGCTGCGCCGCAACATGGCACTGCGAACCAAGCTTATGAGACAAAAACTGCAATAACATGGAAAAAGACAACGAATACATGCGCCGTGCCATCGCGCTGGCCGACGAGAGCGTGCGGCGCGGCGGCGGACCCTTCGGTGCCGTCATCGTCAAAGACGGCGTCATCATCGCCGAAGGCTCCAACAGCGTCACCATACTGAACGACCCCACGGCCCACGCCGAGGTCAGCGCCATCCGCGAAGCCTGCCGCCGGCTCGGCACCTTCCACCTCGATGACTGCACCATCTACACCTCCTGTGAGCCTTGCCCCATGTGCCTCGGCGCCATCTATTGGGCCGGCATCAAGCAGATTTTCTACGGCAACACCCGCAAGGATGCGGCGGACATCGGCTTCGCCGACGACTTCATCTACGAGGAGCTGGAACGCCCCCTCGAAGCGCGCCGCCTCCCCATCCGCCCACTGCTGCGCGAGGAAGCACAAGAGAGCTTCCACCTGTGGGAGAAGAAGACCGACAGGGTGGACTACTGAATGGTTTTATCTCTTGAAGACCACTGCCACCGCTTCACGGTAACGTGGCAGCGTCGTGGCTTTCATGATGGCCTTCTTCTGCTTGTGCGGTATGTCGAGGTACTCCCAAAAGGCATACAGGCGTGAAAGCACTTGGCTGTCGCCGCAGAGCGTCTCCGTGGCGTGGCGGTAGATTCTTTCGTGCATTGAACGCAGCACTTGGTACGCAGGCGTCTCGCCTGCCTCTTCCTGGTACGCAGGCGTCTCGCCTGCACATGCCGTTATCCATGGCCGTGCCAGCAGTCCCCGTCCAATCATCACCCCTTTTATCTTGTTTGTATCAACCGCGTCAGCCCAATTTTCAATTCTTAATTTTCCATTTTCAATTCCCGAAATGTCGCCGTTGTACACCATGGAATGTCGGCACGCCTCGCAGAAGCGCCGGAACGCCTCCATATCCGGCATTCCTTTGTATTGCTGCCGTCCCAACCTCGGATGCAGCGTGACGTGCACCAGCGGCATAGCGTTGATGATATTCATGCATGAAAGCCCTTCGTCGACGCTTTCCCATCCGGTGCGCATCTTCACCGAGAAGGCCACCTCGGGCCTCCGCAGCATTTCTCTTTGTATCTCTTCTATTCTGTCAGGATACAGCAGCAGTCCGCTGCCGCGGCCGGCCTTCACTTGCATCGGAAACGGGCAGCCCATGTTGAGGTCGATGCGACTCCACCCCTGCCCTTGTAGCGCGTCGCACAGCCGTGCGAACTCGTCGCCGCCGCTGGCAATCACCTGCGGCACCGTCGGCACGCCGGCATTGCGCTCGGGGTCGGTGTCGCGCAGGTCCTTCTTTCTCACCTCGCCATGCTCAATTCTGACAAATGGCGTGTAATACTCGTCCACCCCGCCGACACACTCCCAGTGCGCCCGCCGGTAGATGGCGTCGGTGTAGCCTTGCAGAGGGGCAAAAGCGATGTACATGGTTCCTACTCGTAATGGCGTATCCTGATGTCGAAGCCGGGCAGTTGAGCGGGGATGCCGCTGACGTCGGTCTCGCCGTAGTGGTAGGGGAAGAGCACCTTGGGCTGCACCACCTGGGCAGCACGGACGAGCTGGTCCGGTGTCATGGTGTAAGGCTGGTTGCAGGGGAGGAAGGCGATGTCGATGTCGATGTCCTTTAGGTCGGCCATCTCAGGAATGTCCTCGGTGTCGCCGGCGATGTATATGCACAGGCCGTCGAGGGTGAGGATATAGCCGTTGTCGCGCCCCTTGGGATGGAACTGTAGATGCTCGGCGGTGGTGTTGTAGGCCGGCACGGCCACAAGGGCGCCGCCGCCGGCCAAAGGCTGTTTATCGCCATTCTTCATGGCCTGGCCGCTGCCGTAGAGCTCCACGCAGCGCGGATTCATGATGAGTTGTGTCTTTTCGGTGGTGAGCTGACGGAGGGCGGCGGTGTCGTAATGGTCGGGATGCTCGTGGGTGACAAGGATGATGTCGGCCTTGGGCATCGTGCTGTAATCCACTGTGCGGCCGCGCAGTTGTGTGACGGGGTCGACATATATCACCCGTCCGTCGTGCTCGATGCAGATGCTGGCATGCAGCAGTGCATGGAGTTTTACAAGCTTACCGCCAATGGTGGTAAAAACGTCGGTCTCCACGGTGGTCGTGGGCTTGCCGGCTTTTTGCCAGGCGAGTATGCCGCCGTCGAGGTTGTAGACCGTGCCGCACTGCTTTGCTAGCATCTCCGCTGCCTTAAGGCTGCGGCGTCCGCCACGGCAGTAGACGGCCACCTCGCCCTCGATGCCTTTGATGCGCTCCGCAAAGAGCGAGTCCTTCACGTCGATATTCTCCGCTCCGAAGAGGTGTCCTTCGGCAAATTCATTAGGGGTGCGCACATCAATGAGGCGCACATCGTTCCGGCACATAATCTCGGCAAACTCGTTCACCATAACGGTATTCACCGCACTTTTATTCTGTCTGTTTCCACAGCCGCAAAAGAGAGCCGCAAACATTGTCATCATAAGTATCCGTTTCATAATCAAATCGATTCTTACCGAAAGAAACGCACTTTCCCTCTAATTATTGTTTTTATTGCAACAAGACAGAAGATTATTTCGTATCTTTGCAGCATCATTAGTAACGAACTGTTGTATGAGTAACAAGGTCATCTTTATAGCGATTGCCACACTGATGGCGCTGACTGGCTGCAGCCAGAACCCGAAAAACACTCCCGACTGGGACAATGACGGCAAGATGGAATACACCATCGACTACACAGTCAGTTTCGACTCCGACCACGACAGCACCATGCAGCTGACTGCCTCAAGCAATCGTGGCACCGTGAAGATCGCCCAGGTAGAATCTGAGAACTTGATAGGGGAATACGGAAAACCCGTGATTAACACCTTCATTATTCTTGAAGACTCCGTTCCGGCAGGCAAAAGCATAACCCTGCAACGTGGCGGCTTATCATATACCGGCGGAAAGCCTGAGTTTATCCATAACCATACCATCGGCAGCGACGATATGGTCGAACTCCGCATTCTCGACACTAACGCATTAACACATTCACACACTAACGCATTCTGCACCACCCTCTACTCCATCCGCGACAATATGTTCTACGACCCCTACGATGCCCAGTCCTTCACCATCCCCGACGGCCACCGCTTCTACATCGTCCTGCCCGTCATTACCGAAGAGATGTATCCCAAAGAAAAAGAGAGCCACAGCATACAGATTGGCTTCAGTATTCACTAAAGATTATTTTACCAAACAAGAAAAGATTTGTATCTTTGCAAATAAAAATCAGATAACAATTACCTGATGGCAGACAGAATAACCATACAGAACAACAATATTATGCCGTTGGTTGACGACCTGCGGAAGATAATCAACCAGACGCGCAACCGCGTTGCCGTCAATGTCAATGCCGAACTCACCTTGATGTATTGGCATATCGGCGAGCGCATTAATCGCGAAGTGCTTGGCAACGAGCGTGCCACCTACGGAAAGCAAATTGTCGCGACGGTGTCGCGACAATTGCAGGAAGAGTTTGGAACAAAGGGGCTCGATGCGAAAAGTATTCGTCGTATGATGCAATTTGCATCCTTGTTTCCTGAATTCCAAATTGTCGCGACACTGTCGCGACAATTACAATGGTCTCATTTTGTAGAGGTTATTCCTTTAAAAGACGACCTTCAACGGGAATTCTACCTGACGTTGGCTGCTTCTGAAAGATGGTCTATTCGTCAGCTGCGCAAAGAGATTGACGGTATGCTCTACGAGCGTACCGCCATTGCGACGAAACCAGACGAACTGATCAAACAGGAGCTGTCGGAACTGCGGGAAAACAACGTCCTCACCCCAGATCTTGTCTTCAAAAGCCCTTATTTCTTAGAGTTTACAGGACTGAAAGGGATGTACAGCGAAGAGAGCCTCGAGGACAGCCTTGTGGCGCATCTGGAACAGTTTATACTGGAGTTGGGCAATGGCTTCACCTTCGTCGAGCGGCAGAAGCGGATGATTATCGACGGCGAGGACTTCTATCTCGACTTGCTTTTCTACCATCGCAGGCTGCACCGCCTGATTGCCATTGATTTGAAACTTGGCAAATTCAAGGCGCAGTACAAAGGCCAGATGGAACTCTACCTGCGCTGGCTCGAAGCCCACGAGATGGAGGCTGGAGAGGAACAACCCCTCGGCCTGTTGCTCTGCACCGAAGGCGGCGATGAGCAGATAGAACTGCTGCAACTCGACAAATCCGGCATCAAAGTGGCGCAGTATATGACCGAACTCCCCTCCAAAGAACTTCTGCAACGCCAGCTGCACAAAGGCCTTGAAGCCGCCCGCCAACGCTGGGATAATCTTCCGGAGGACTAAATATTAAATTTGACGGTCAGCAACCGATACATTACAGGAGACTAATAGTCAACATGTATAAATTTTGCGGTCGGCAACCGCCAAATTGGAAGAGTGGCAAAAAACACTAACAGGACAGGAAAGAATACCGAAAAGAACAAGAAGATAATTATTGAATAAAAAATCATATGGATTGTAAAAAAATATGAATAACTTGAATGAAATATATGTTGGAGTAAAGGGAAAAGAATACACCCTCACAAGAATAGACAATCTATGTCAAAAATATAGAGGTAGGTATGGTGATGTGCGTATTTTGTTCAAGAATTACTGTTATGACACAATTGCGGTATTTGAAGAATGTTTTGACACATCTTTACTCGGGATAACAAGATGTATTAATAAAGTGAAAAGATATCAAAGCCTTGACAATTGCGACTATAATAAGGCAATACTTGATATTGTCGATATGCTAATAAAACTAAAAGGCATAGTTAATTCCATGGTGCCGATAAAAGATTTACCATCTTGTAGAGAATTAACAAAACTATCCGCAGAAGACATCGTCTCAAAAGGAAAAGATTTGGTGAAAAGCGACATAATAAAAACAAGCATTGCAGTCTTGTCACTCGGTTCCAAGGTTGGAAAAATCATCCATATAGAAGATGTCAAAAGATACTATATGAACAGCATAGATGAGCTACAGAACGAACTTCAATTAAAAGGGAAAACCATTAGCTCCACAGAACAATTCCTGCTGGATAAATTCAAAGCTGAAATAGGCTATTGTAATCTTGCTATGATAAAGGCAGGAATAGGAATGATTGACGAAGTTGAAGAGCTGGCTGAAATTGCAAAGAAAGATATTGAGAAATTTGAGAACCAATGTTTAGGTGGATATCCATCCATGCATATGATTGCTAAATAAAAAGCAATGGATGACAAATTGAAAGAAATAAAGGTGCAAAACAACTGACATGTTACGCAAGGAATTCTGCCTCCTAGAAGTCTTTTATACTTATCATAATTTATGGATAGAATGAAAATAAAAACTAAACCGTTGCTTTCTTATAGTGTTGTGTTTCCAAACAGACACGATAAAATAGAAGATTTGATATTACATATTCCTTCCGCTAAAGCAATTGAGTTCCTATCCTATTATCTCTCAAAGAGAATTAACCTGTTGTTCGGACAACATGATTTTGACATTTGGGCGAGATGGCTTATGGTGACTAGAAACGATGTAAAAACACCAATAGGCCATTATGCTCAAAAAAACAATCTTGCAAACTATGCACTAATAGATCCATACGCAATGCTTTTGCTAATTAGTAGATTATTGAGTGCATACAATGGACGGAATGAAGAAATGTCTCAAGATGATATTTCAAACCTGTTTCTTTCTTATATGATTTGCTGTGATGAACGCATTGAATTATGCAAAATACGACCAAATGAGATAAATAGTGTAGAGGATTTTGTGAAAACATTTTTACCAAATGCGCTATTAACAAATGATATAGAATTTCCGCGAGACTATCGAATAATGTTAATCAAATGCTATTGCCTTTTGATTGAGTTTCCAAAGTCGAATAAACGGTTTGCATCGTATCTGGATGTTTTTTGCAGAGAAAAAGGACTGCATATTGCAAAAACGTATCTGGACCAATTGTTTCAGGTATTTCTCGAACTATCATCTAGGGGGGATTACTCAACTAGCCTTATGGAAGTCAACCCAGTTTGTAGGGACACAATTCAATTTCTTGATGGTTTCTCTATTGATACAGAGGGCTACCAACATGATATGGATTTCAAGATGATTCGAGAAAAACCTATACTAAAAACCGGATTACATAGATATAATTTCATTTTTATGAAAATGTTTTTAGACAAAGCCTATACGGGATTTGTCTTTGATATGAAGGATGTACTGGTAAAACATGGACTCTTGAATGAACAAGAAGGATATGGGAAACTAAAATCAATGCTTGGAGAAGATTTTTCGGAGCGATTCCTTTTTTATTCTTTGATGAAAAGGTGTTTTGGAAAACATTATGTGAATTATAGGATCCTGGTGATGCTCTTCTCGCTTGTGGTTATCACCATTGGCGTAGGAGAACTCTTTA
>JAFVWV010000041.1 GCA_017501495.1 Bacteroidales bacterium
CTCTCGTTCGGGGGCGGTGCCCCCACCTAAGGTCTTTTGCCCCTGCGGGGCGGTGGTTGTCGGTTGTTCTCTCGTTCGGGGGCGGTGCCCCCGCCTAAGGTCTTTTGCCCCTGAGGGGCGGTAGTTGTCGGTTGTTCTCTCGTTCGGGGGCGGAGCCCCCGCCTAAGGTCTTTTGCCCCTGCGGGGGGCGGTGGTTGTCGGTTGTTCTCTCGTTCGGGGGCTGTGCCCCGCCTAAGGCCTCGCCTCAAGGGGGCGTGGGGGCTTACGCCCCCATTACCTCCTCTATCTCTTTCACCGTCTTCGGTATCGGCTTGCCGAGGATGCGGGCGCCGGTCTCGGTCACCAGCACGTCGTCCTCGATGCGTATGCCGCCGAAGTCTTTCCATTTCTCCAGTTCGTCGTAGTCGACGAAGTCCGTGCAT
This sequence comes from Bacteroidales bacterium, assembly GCA_017501495.1. Taxonomy (GTDB): domain Bacteria; phylum Bacteroidota; class Bacteroidia; order Bacteroidales; family P3; genus Colimorpha. The sequence continues at coordinate 423 of JAFVWV010000041.1, forward strand.
TTGCCTTCGGCGCGCCATTTGTCGATCAGCGCCGGTATGAAGTAGCAGCCCGGCTCGTCGGTGATGACGAATCCCGGCTGCAGCTTGCGGCCGCAGCGCAGCGAGCCCAGACCGAACTGCTCGCTCGGACGCGTCTCGTCGTCGTAGCCCACGTTGATTTGGCCGTAGTTCTCCATGTCGTGCACGTCGAGGCCCATCATGTGGCCCAGGCCGTGGGGCATGAGCAGGCTGTGGGCGCCGGCCTCCACGATGTCGTCCACCGACCCTTTCAGTATGCCGATGGCGCGGTAGCCTTCGGCCAGCTTGCGGCTTGCCGCTTGATGCACCTCTTTGTAGGTGATGCCCGGCCGCGTGACGGCGGCGGCTTCGAGTTGTGCGCCAAGCACGATCTCGTAGATGGTCTTCTGGCGTGCGTCGAATTTGCCGCCCACGGGCACCGAGCGCGTGATGTCGCTGCAGTAGTTCATCGGTGTCTCGCATCCGGCGTCCATCACCAGCATGCGGCCCACCTCGAGGCGGTTGTTGTGGCCGTGGTTGTGGAGGGTCTCGCCGTGGGTGGTCATGATCACCGGGAAGCTCACGGGGCCGTTGCCTTTCCAGGCCTCGCCCTCCATGAAGCCCGCCAGCTCGTACTCGTAGCGGCCCGGCATGGCCATCTTCATCGCGCCCACGTGCATGTTGTAGGCCGTGGCGATGGCTTTCTCGATCTCGGCTATCTCTTCGGGGCTCTTGATCATGCGCTGCTTGACGCAGGCCAGTATCAGCTCCATCGAGGCGTGGCGGTCCACCGAGCTGTAGCTCAGGCCCAGCAGGTCGGCCAGGTCGGCCCGTATGTCGGCGCGGTAGGGCGGCAGGTAGTGCGGCATCGGCTTGCCGTTCACCGGCGATTTCATGGCCGCTATCACGTCGCGCAGCGCCTTCGGCGTGCCGGTGTTCTCCACGCCCACGCTCGCCGCCAGCTCCTTCACGCTCGGCAGCGGACCTGTCCAGATGATGTCGTCTATATCGTAGTCGTTGGCGTAGATATAGTCCTTGCCCGTCTCGCAGTCGAGCACGCCCACGAGGTCTTCCCTCTGCAGGCCGAAGAAGTAGAGGAATGTGCTGTCCTGGCGGAACCAGTAGGTGTTGTCTTTGTAGTTGCAGGGGGCCTCGTGGTTGCCCGGAATGATGATGAGGCCGTGGCCTACATCCTTGCGCAGCTGCTCGCGCCGCGCCATATAAGTCTCCTTGTTGAACATGGGTTGTTGTATTTATTTATGATTTCGTTGTCGTATTTTGGTGTAGCTGTTGGCCATATTTTTTATAATCTGTGGTTCATAAACGCGAGCATGTCGTTTTTAGTGTGTCGGTGGAGAAAAAAAGTTTGGTGGCAGGTGGTGGGGTGCCGCCGCTGACGCGGCTCGTCGTAGCCCCCTTGGGGGCGGCACAGGGTGGGTGCCGGTACGCTACCGGGAGCGCATATCAACGATACATCAACGATATATCAACGATATTTCGACGATTTTAATCGTTGAAATATCGTTGATATATCGTTGATGTATCGTTGATGTATCGTTGATATGCGCTCCCGGACCCCTATGTGGCAGGGCTGGGGTAGGGGCGGGAATATGAACACGAAAATGTTAAAAAATAAAAAACTTTTACGAGTTCAAAAAAAAGTCGTATCTTTGCACAGATATATTGTGCGCAAAAATGCACCCCCGTATCTGTGCAGCACCCTGTGGCATAGGGTGTTGCATGGTTGTCGGCAACGGTGCGCGGAATGTGTGGCAGAGTATCGTAAAACTGAAAACTGAAAACCGGGAACCAAAAAACACCAATGAATCAGACGCAGGTCATACAGAGCATCGCCGAACTCGGGCAGCGCATACTGCCCCAGGGGGCTTCGCTGTGGCTCTACGGGTCGCGTGCCCGCGGCGACGCCCGCCCCGACAGCGACTACGACCTGCTCATACTGCTCGACAAGGATGCCATAACAGCCAAGGATTATGGTGATTATGTTTATCCTTTGTGCGAACTCGGTTATGATAGCAATACGGAGATAAACCCGCATATATATCCGCGCAAGGATTGGCAGTCATGGCAAAATGCCTTGTTCTATGAAAACGTTGAACGTGATAAAATAATATTGCGATGAGTCTGGGTAACGAGGAACGGAAATAAAACGATTAAAAACAAACAATAAACAACATCAACATCTACAGAAAAACAAGAAAGGAGTTATTCATGAACACAACGGCATTGCATGGATTGCTTGATTACCTTTATGGTACGCTCTCGCCTCAAAACATGAGGTGGGTGGCTGACCATCTCATCGAGCAGGCCGACAAGGTGGAGCCCGTTGAGCTTAAGCGCTACACCATGGACGAAATCAATGCCATGCTCGACGAAGCCGAAGCCAACTTCGAAGCCGGTCGTGGAATACCGCACGAGGAGGTGATGCGCAGACAGAAAGAGAAAATAGCCCGCATGAAGTCGGCGAGGCACGCAATGGCATAGACAGTATGAGAATAGAGTGGAATGACAACGCAGAAAGGCAGAAAGACTGCATCGCCGACTATATCTTCGAACGTTTCGGATATGACCGGATGAGGCAGTATTTGGACGAGGTCGAACATACTACCAAGCTGATCTGCGACTACCCGAATCTCGGCTCCATCGACCCTCACTTCTCCGAACGTGGAAATGTCTACCGCAGTGTCATAGTCGACCGGTTGAGCAAATTGGTCTATTATGTCAAAGAGGACACGATACGCATAGCCGCCTTTTGGGACTGCCGGCAGGAACCGCAAAGCACACAGAATATAAACGAAAAATAAACAATTTAATTAACCCAATTTATTAACCATCAAAAAACTAAATCTTATGCAAAAGTTCTTACGAACGATGATGCTGATCGCGGCCCTCGCGCTGCCTTTCGCATCGAACGCACAGACTCAGGTCACTGCCGATCGCACCTACCTGAGCCAGGATTTTAGTGTGGCCAATCCGGAGGGATGGGTCGGTGGCACATCCAACTATGCCCCCACCTTCCAGCCCACCGGTGAGCCTTCGTGGACGTACACCGAGTACGCCATGAACGGCCTCGCCGCCGGCCACTACTATTACAACCTCTTCGCGGCCAACCGCTACCAGTGGCTGGTTTCGCCGGAGATGGACCTCACCGAGAGCGGTCGCGCGCAGCTGCGCTACGACATCGCCCTCACCGCCTTTAGCGGCGCCGTCGCCCCCGCGGACGTCGACTCCGGCAAGACGGTCATGGTCCTCGTCCGCACCAAAGCCAGCGCCAACGGCAACTGGGGCGCTTGGCAGACCCTCCGCAAGTGGGTCAAGAACCCCGCCGAAGGCGAACTCGACATTGCCGAGCTCACCGCGGCCTACACCAACGACACCATCGACTTCGAGGCCTACCTCGGCACCTATGCCCAGCTGGCCTTCTACTGCGAGAACACCACCTCGCGTATGTCGAGCGTCAACATCCACGTCGACAATGTGGTTGTCGACGGTATCATCCGTGCCCAGGCTCCCTCGGCGATCGCCGTGGCCGAGGTTGGCACCACCACCGCCACCCTCACTTGGGTCGACGGCGTCAACCCCGTTGTCCACCACTACCAGGTGATGGCCGTCGCCGGCACCGACACCCTCTACGCCGCTGCCACCGACGCCCTGACCTTCACCTTTGCAGGCCTGCAGCCCTCCACCAGCTACACCTTCCGTGTGCGCACTTTCATCAACGCCAACGAGGCCGACGCCAGCCCTTGGAGCAGCGTCAGCGCCACTGGCTTCACCCACTATGCCAACCCCACCGTGGTCAATGCTGAAAACAGCTACATCAACGACTTCGAGGCTTCGGCCGAAGGCTGGCAGTTTGCCAACAACGCCACCCACGGTTGGTACTATGCCACCGAGGTCATCTCCTCGCACCTCGACACCGTCACCCTCGACGCCTATGTCCTCGGCAGCTTCATCCTGCCCGACGACACCGTCTACAAGACCGACGAGAGCGGCGAGATCGACACCGCTGCCACCACCTGGAGCAAAGCCAACCAGGTCAACGACAGCGTCAACCACGTCATCTGGGTCTCCAACGACAATGGAACCACCAACACCTACTCCAACGGCAATAGCACCATCTATGCCTATATGCCCGTGCAGCTCGAAGCTGGTGACTACGACTTCAGCATCGATTATCGCGTCAACGGCGAGAACAACTACGACTACGCCGTGGCCGCCCTCGTCGACGAGAATGTCGCCCTCAATGCCACCACCACCAATACCCGTCCGACCAACCTGCCTTCCGGCTGGACCATCCTCAGCGATGTGATGCAGAAGAAGACTTCTTGGACCAACAGCAGCCGCACCTTCACCGTCGGTTCCGACGGCATCTACAAGCTCGTCCTTGTGTGGAGCCACGATGGTGGTATCTACAATCCTCCCGCAAGCATCGACAACATCGTGCTGAAGAAGGTTGTCAGCTTCCCGGTGCAGAACCTCGCTGTCGCCGACAGCCTGACCACCGCCAACAGCCTGACCATTGTTTGGGACGACACCGTCAATGCCGATGCCACCTACCGTATCGTGGTGAAGAAGGGCAACGACACCTGCGGCATCGCAGAGAACGTTGAAGGCAACTCCTTCACTGTCGACACCCTGACCAAGCTGACCGCCTACAGCTTCACGGTCTACACCAACGCCAACGGCGTCGAGTCGCACCCCGTGAGCATCAGCGGCACCACCAACCCCAACGTCTTCGCCGTCACCGATGTGGCCGCTACCGATGTCACGCGCAGCAGCGCCGTCATCAGCTGGGCCGACGAGCTCAACGTCGAGGGTACCACCTACAATGTCGTTGTGATGCAGGATACCACCGTCGTGGCCAGCCTTGAGGGCGTCGAGAGCGGTGTCTCCGTCAACGGCCTCGACCCGCTGTCCGACTATGCGGCTACCATCTATGCCATCCATATCGACACAGCCACCGTCAGCACCAGCTTCAGCACGCTGAATGCCTTCGGTTCATTCTGCGGCGATCTCGTTGTGGCCGATGGTACCGCAACAGATAGCTATGTGCCTTTCTATGGCTATATGACAGACGCCGCACAGCACAACCAGCTCCTGTACACTGAGGATATGCTTACCGGTCTTGTCGGCTCGGATATAGAAGCCATCGCTTTCTATCCTACATCTCTTGGTTCGAAGGAGATGAACCATTGGACTGTATCCCTTGGCACTACCACCGCTACCTCGCTTAGCAGCTTGGCAAGCACAACAGGTTTTGTCACCGTTACCAATGATGCTTCCTTCGCTCGCGAGAATGGATGCTTTGTACTCCATTTCTCGACGCCTTATCACTATGAAGGCGGCAACCTGCTCATTGATATGGATCACCAGGCAGGCAACTGGGAAAGCCATTCTTTCTATGGCATTTCTAAAGCAGGTGCATCCTATACTTATAATTCGGCACGCTCTTTCCTGCCGAAGACAGCTTTCACTGTGGCATGCCCCGTGACCGAAATGGTTGCCACTGTCACCGAACGCACCAGCGATGGCGCCACTTTCGAGTGGAACAATCCACTGGCTGAGATTGAAGAGGAAGCTGCCGAGTATCACGTGGTTGTCAAGAGCGCTTCGGAGACCGTCGTCGACGAGACCGTCAACGCCCTGACCTACACCACCAACATCCTCACCCCCAGCACCAACTACACAGTCGAGGTCAGCGCTGTCTACGAGGATGGTATGATTATCGAGGCTGAGCCCGTGGCCTTCGAGACCCGCGGCCCCTGCAACGCGCCTGAGAACTTCGTGGCCACCGCCGCCCACACTACCATCAGCCTCAGCTGGACGCAGGACGACCCGACCATCGAGAGCTATCAGCTCTACTACGCTGCCGAGGCCGTCAACCCCGACACCCTTGCCGAGGATGCCTTCACCGCCGTCAGCGGCAACGATGGCTATACCATTGTCGACCTCGACGCCGACGAGACCTATTACGTCTACTTCCGCGCCAACTGCGGCGAGGACCAGAGCGCCTGGCGCACCGCCACCGTCGCTACCCAGCCTTTCGTGGAGTGCGGAAATGCCACAATCGCCGACGGTACAACGACCAACGAGTATGTGCCGTTCTATGGCTATTGGGCCGATAGCTACAATACACATTCACAGTCTATCTATCCGGCCTCGCTCCTGACCGATATGGTCGGCGCAACGATTTCCTCAATCACTTACTACACGTCGACTGCACAAAATAAATCTTGGGAAATGGATATCAAGATTGGTGAAACCACAGAGTCAACGTTGGGTAGTAGCTTCTTGTCGACAGATGGAATGACTGCTGTTTATAATGGTGCTGTTTCATTCAACAACACCACCATTACTTTAACTTTTGCAGAACCCTATGTGTATAACGGCGGTAATTTGATTATCGACTGGAATCAGGCAAGTAATGGTCAATATGCTCACGTCTATTTCTATGGTAGCAATGTGGGTTCCTCGAAATACGAAGGCTATTCGAGTGGGACGACATCGTTTGTTCCCAAGGTTGCTTTTGCCTACTGCAAAGAGGCTCCTGCCTGCGCTTCTGTCGAGTTCACCATCGACGACATCGACTACAACGCTGCCACCGCCAACTGGGAACGCCCCGACTGCCAGGTCAACGGCTACCTGCTGGTCTACGGCAACGACACCATCGAGCTTGGCGACGTGACCAGCTACAGCTTCGCCGACATCGCCGAGAACGCTGAGCACACCGTCAGCATGGCCGTCCTCTGCGGCAATGGCGACACCAGTGCCTGGAACACCGTCAGCTTCAACACTCCCGCCTTCTGCCGCGTCGTCGCCAACGTCGGCGCCGAAGTCAACGGCAAGAACAGCGCCATCGTGCGTTGGGAGAGTACCGACACCACCCAGGCTGCCAACTACAGCTACATCATCGACACCGTCGCCCTCAGCGCCGACAGCCTCGACAACTATGCCGGCAACATCGTCAGCGGCATCGAGGTCGACAGCGTAATCGTGAGCGGTCTGCTCTATGAGCAAAACTACTACGTCTACGTGCGCAACGTCTGCACGCTCGGTGACGCCGACGCCCCCGCCCCCTGGGCAGGCCCCGCCACCTTCACCACCGGCGTCGAGATGCCCGCCGTTGTGAATCTCTCCGCTACCGCAGTCCGCAACACCGTGACCGCCACTTGGGAGCGCAACGAGGCCATGTATGCCGACGAGACCGAATGGCAGGTTGCCATCGTGAAGGCCGACGCCGACACCGTCGCCCTCGCTTGGCAGAATGTCCTCATCGACAGCGTCACTTTCGCCGGCCTCGACTACGAGACCGCCTACCGCGTCTACGTCCGCGCCTATAACAACGGCTCGGTGAGCGACAGCGTCCGCACTCAGGCCACCACCGGCATCAACATGCCCGCTCCTGTGGCCCTGACCGCCGCCGCCTATCGCGACACCGTCACCGCCACTTGGCAGCGCAACGAGGCCGCCAACGCCATCGAGACCAGCTGGCAGGTTGCTATCCGCCACGCCAACGACGACAGCACCGCCCTTGTGTGGAACGACACCGACACCAACGTTTATGTCTTCGAAGGCGTCGAGTTCAACACCAACTTCCGCGTCTATGTCCGCGCCATCGAGGGCGAGGATATGAGCGACAGCGTGTTCACCACCGTCAGCACCGTCAAGCAGATGCCCGCCGTTGTCGGCATCAATGTCATGCCGCTGAGCCACAACTTCGCCCAGGTCAACTGGAACCGTGGCAACCAGGCCATCGAGAACCAGTGGGCCTTCGGCATCAAGAAAGCCAGCGACTCTGTCTACACTTGGACCGTCGTCGACCACATGGATACCATGATTTACGGCCTCGACGAGCTGACCACCTACAATGTGCGCATCGCCGCCCTGATGGATGGTATGAGCAGCGACAGTGTGAACTACAACTTCACCACCGCCAGCATTGCCTCGGTCCTGAGCGCCTGCATGACCGTGGCCGAGGGTACCACCACGAACGGCTATGTTCCTGTATTTGGCAACTGGATGGATGCCAGCCAGCACAACCAGATTGTCTACCCCGCTGAGATGCTTACCGAATTGGTTGGCAAACCCATCCAGTCGATGAAGTTCTTTGTCCAAACGGGTAGCTCTACCAGTTCTTATTATGGAACTACTTGGCACACTCAGAACTTCACGTTCAAGATGGGTGAGACCAATGTGGATAATCTTTCTTCCGGTTTTGTCGCCGATGCCACACAGACAGTGTATGAAGGCTCGATTGATGCCGTGAACACTACTAACGGTATGGTTGTGAACTTCACCACTCCGTTCACCTACACTGGTGGTAACCTCGTTATCGACATTACCACTGTGACGAATGGCGCCTATGCCAGTGCTTCCTTCTACGGAATCAATCCTGGTAAGGCAACTGCCCGTTATTCGTACAACACGACCAATAGCACCCAGAACTTCCTGCCGAAGGTTGAGTTCTGCTACGAAGGCCAGTACATTCAGGATCTCGCTGTCGAGAACATCACTGAGAGCGAGGCCGATGCTACATGGATGCCCGGTGGTCATGAGACCGAGTGGCAGTATGTCAACGCCGAAGGCGAGATGACCGCCGCCGAGCTCGACGCCGCCGAGAAGACCACCACCAACGAGCAGAACGCCCACATCACCGGCCTTGA
>JAFVWV010000004.1 GCA_017501495.1 Bacteroidales bacterium
CATGGCCTGCAGCTGGCTGCACGGCGGCTACGACCGCCCGGTGCCATCGGCCGCATCGTGCGCGGCATGGGCACAGGCCTGCTGCTCCTGCTGGCGTTCTACTCGCTGCTCGACGAAAGCCAGCGCTACTCACGCATGCTGCTCCTCATCGGGTCGGCATGGACACTGCTCTCCACCCTGGCCATACGCCTCGTGCTGGCCCTCTGCAATGTCAAAGGATACACGCTGCGCACGCGCACACGTGAGAGCATCATCGTCGTCGGCCAGACCGAAGAAACGGCCCGCGTGCGCGCGCTCTATGCCCAGCTGGGCATGCCGACCGACGGCCTTGTAGAAAGCGCCGACAGCGACCCGAAACACCTGCAGGACCTGATACGCATCGAGCACGCCGACTCGGTGGTCTTCTGCGGTCGCGACGTCGACCTGCGACGCATCATAGAGCTCATGGCTCAACTGCGCACCACAGGCGTGGAATACAAAATTGCACCATCGGACAGCGACTTCATCATCGGCAGCGAGAGCATCATCTCGACCGACGACCTCTACATCGCCGACCTCGACACCATCAGCACCGACACATGCCGGCGCACAAAGCGCATGTTCGACATCGGCGTGGCGCTTCTGCTCGTCATCCTCTCCCCCATCCTTTTCTGGCCGCAGAAACGCAAGCAGAGCTACTTCGGCCACTGCTTCCGCGTGCTCGGCGGAAGCCTGACGTGGGTAGGCTACACAGGCCACCGCGGCGTCTTCGCTCCGGCAGACCTGCTGCCCGACGCCAACGAGCAGCTGGCTCAACGCCTCATGCTCCGCTATATGCGGCACTACAGCACCACAACCGACCTTACTATAATACTCAGAAACTGGAACAATATATGAAACGCATAGCCATACTGCTGCTGCTCACGATGCCGCTCGGTCTCTCGGCCCAGCGCATCCATGCCTTCATCTCATCGGGCATGACGGCCAGCCAAATCGAAGGCGACGAACTGCGCAACTTCAAAAAATACGGCTTCAGCGGCGGCGTGGGGGCATTGGCGTCGATAAGCGACAACAACCGGTGGGGATTGAGTGCGGAAGCCCTCTTCAGCCAGCGGGGGTCTCGCAGCACCGGCGACACCCGCAACTACCTCTACCGATTGAACCTGCTGGTGAACTACATAGACATCCCCGTGATGATACACTATCAGGACCCGCACGGCGGAATGCTCTTCGGTCTGGGCCTCTGCTACGGACGCCTGCTCGACCAACCGCACGGCGAGATAGGCTACGACAGCCTCTTCTTCATGCCGGACACCAGCGATATGTCGTTCCTCAAGAGCGACTTCTCCGTGGTGGCCGATGCACGCTTCACCATCTGGCGCGGCCTGCAGCTCGGCATCCGCTGGCAGCACTCGATACTGCCCGTCAAACGCGACTGGAACTTCTACAAGTACAACGGTGTAGGCTACAACGAGCAGGGTGAATACGCCCGCTACATCACCACGACCAACAACTGCTACAACCACAGCATCACCGTAAGACTTATCTATCAATTCTGACCACCGACATGGCAACCGCACTCTTTCCCGGGTCGTTCGACCCATTCACCACAGGCCACGAGGCCGTTCTGCGCCGCGTGCTGCCTCTGTTCGACCGTATTGTGGTGGCCGTGGGCGTCAATTCGGAGAAGCACTGCATGTTCAGCCCCGAAGAGCGCGTGCGGCGTATCAAAGAGATGCTGGCCGACTGTCCCACGGTGGAAGTCACAAGCTACACCGGCATGACCATCGACCTCTGCCATCAGGTCGGCGCGCAATGCATCATACGCGGCATACGCACCTCGGCCGACTTCGAATACGAGCAGACCGTAGCCAGCGTCAACCGCCTGCAGGACCCTGCAATAGAGACTCTTCTGGTGATGGCCGATGCCGAACACCGCGACATCAGCAGCACCCTCGAACGCGAACGACTGAACCATGCTGCCGACTGACGACATAGTATACCTCAAAGGCGTCGGCCCACAGCGCGCCAAGGTGCTGGCCGCCGAAGCGGGCATCCGCACCGTCGGCGACATGCTGCAGTATTTCCCCTTCAGGCATATCGACCGCTCGCACACAAAAACCATCGCAAGCGTGAAGGAAGACGACGGCATCGTGGTGCTGCACGGCACGGTGGGCAACATACAGATTGTCAGCACCGGCAAATATCGCGAGCGCCTCACGGCCGACCTCTTCGACGGCACGGGCTACCTGCAGCTCGTCTGGTTTCAGGGCACAAAGTGGGTGCGCGAAAAACTGAAAGACGGCTCCAAGTATGTCGTCATCGGCACCCCGACGATATTCAACGGCACTTGGCAGATGACGCATCCCGAAATTGAGGCCGAGAGCGGCCGCCCGACAACGGAGAGCCACCAACTGCCGACCACCTTCCTGCCGGTCTACAATACGACCGACAAGATGAAGCAGCACGGGCTCGGCACCCGAGCGCTGGCGCGGCTGACCGAGACGCTCTGCGGCTGCCTCGGTCCTGTGGACGAGACCCTGCCGCAGGACGTGCTGCAGCAGTTCCACCTGCTCTCGCGGCGCGAGGCACTCATAGCAATACACTACCCCGCCTCGCAGGCGCAGCTCGACGCAGCCCGCGCACGCCTCAAGTTCGAGGAACTCTTCTTCCTGCAGCTCGACCACCAGTGGGCGCACGGCGACCGGCAGCGCAACTCGTCGGGCCGCGTATTCGCCACCGTGGGCGAGCATTTCAACCGCTTCTACAACGAAAAGATACCTTTCCCGCTGACCGGAGCCCAAAAGCGCGTAATCAAAGAGATACGCGAAGACATGCGCAGCGGCCGCCAGATGAACCGCCTGCTGCAGGGCGACGTGGGCAGCGGCAAGACCCTCGTGGCGCTGATGTGCATGCTGCTGGCATTGGACAACGGCTGCCAGGCCTGCCTCATGGCACCGACCGAAATCCTCGCCACCCAGCACTATTACACATTCCTGAACATGCTCGAAGGGCTGGATATCAGCGTCGAACTGCTCATCGGCAGCGTGCGCGCCGCCGACAAACGGCGCATGAAAGCCCGCATTGCCAGCGGCGAGACCAAGATAGTCATCGGCACCCACGCACTGATCGAAGACGACGTCGTCTTCGGCAACCTGGGCCTCGTGGTCATCGACGAGCAGCACCGCTTCGGCGTGGAGCAGCGCTCGAAGCTCTGGCGCAAGGCCACTCCGGCCCCGCACATACTCGTCATGACCGCCACCCCCATACCGCGCACCCTGGCCATGACCGTCTACGGCGACCTTGACTGCTCCATCATCGACGAGCTGCCGCCGGGCCGCCAGCCCGTGCGCACCTACCATCGCACCGAGCCGCGCCGACCGCTGGTATTCAGCTTCCTGAAGCAGCAGATCGACGCCGGGCGTCAGGTCTACTTTGTCTATCCGCTCATACACGAAAGCGAGAAGATGGACCTGCGCGACCTCGAGGCGGGCCTCGAGATGGTGCAGAGCTATTTCCCGCGGCCGCAATACCAGGTGAGCATGATGCACGGACAGCTTACGCCCGAGGAGAAAGCCTTCGAGATGCAGCGCTTCAAGGAGGGCAAGACCCACATCATGGTGGCCACCACGGTGATAGAGGTTGGCGTCGATGTGCCCAACGCCACGGTGATGGTCATCGAAAACGCCGAACGCTTCGGGCTGAGCCAGCTGCACCAGCTGCGCGGGCGCGTGGGCCGCGGCGGCGGACAGAGCTACTGCATCCTGATGACCAAAGACACGCTGAGCAACACCAGCCGCGACCGCATACGCACCATGTGCTCGACCACCGACGGCTTCCAGATTGCCGAAGCCGACCTGCGGCTGCGCGGCCCCGGCGACATTCAGGGTCTGCAGCAGAGCGGGGTGCTCGACCTGCAGATTGCCTCCATCGTCGACGACGAGCCCTTGGTGCGTGCCACGCGCGAATGTGTGCACGACCTGCTCGCCAAAGACCCCACCCTCGGGCAGCACCCCGTGCTGCAGCGCTACATTCAGCATTCGAAAAACAAGATGATGTGGAGCAAGATATCATAGTTTGGGGGGGAGTAAGAAGTTAATCAAGAAGTTAAGAAGTTAAGACAATACCAGAAGTTAAGAAGTTAAGACAATACCAGAAGTTAAGAAGTTATGAAGTTAAGAAGTTAAGACAATACCATAACTCCCTTTAACACTCTTTTTTGCAGGCGAGACGCCTGCGTACCATTCATCTATCAACTTATCAACATATCAACATATC
>JAFVWV010000042.1 GCA_017501495.1 Bacteroidales bacterium
AGCCGCATAGCCAAAGCCATAGTGAAAGCCGCCACCGCCGCCTGTCCCCGCACACGCTACCGCCTGGGACGCTTCGCCGGCACGGTCACGGTGCTGCACGCACTGCTGCCCACCCGCTGGTGGGACGCCATGTTGTGCCGAATGATGAGTATAAAAATAAACACCAAATAACAACATGCTACTTTTAGACGACAACACCCCCACCCTGCTGGCAGCAGCCGCAGCACAACCGAAAGACAGTGTGCCGAAAGATGAATTCGGCCAAATGATTCACACACAGGACAGCATTTCAAACGCCATCAAAGACAGCCTGAAGAACATGGACGTCAGCGACCTGAAGGCCGTGGTCACAGGCGAAAACACTATACTCAAAGACGGCCTGCACTCGCTGACCGAGCTGACGGTGGCCTTCGTGCCCAAGCTGCTCGTGGCCATCCTCATCCTCTGGCTCGGCATGAAGCTGGCCAAATGGCTCAAGAAAATCATTGTGAGAGGTCTCGACAAGCGCGGTGCCGAACCGAGCCTCAAAACATTCCTCGGCTCACTGGTCGACGTGCTGCTCAAGGCCATGATCATCATAATGGCCATGGACGTCATCGGCATCAAGGCCACCTCGTTCATCGCACTGCTCGGCGCCATGGGTCTGGCCATCGGCATGGCCCTGCAGGGCACGCTGCAGAACTTCGCAGGAGGCGTCATCATCCTGCTCATGAAACCCTTCAAGGTCGACGACTACATAGAATGTGGCTCCTACAAGGGCTATATCAAAGAGATACGCATCTTCCACACCATCATGCGCCCCTTCAACGGACGCACCATCATCATACCAAACAGCGAACTGGCCACCAAGAGCCTCATCAACCACACCAAAGAGCCGCAGATACGCCTCGACGTGGTGGCATCGGTGGCCTACGGCACCGACCTCAAGAAAGCCAAAGAGGTGCTTTGGGAGGTAATCCGCTCGGAGAAAGAGATAGTTTGGGAACCCAAGAAGCCGAGCATCGCAGTGAGCAACCTGGGCGACAGCTCGGTAGACATCACACTGTGGCTCTGGACCAAAGTGGAAGACTATTGGACGCTGTGGGAGCACATACGCGAAGACATCTACATAGCATTCAACAACGCAGGCGTTGAAATTCCGTTCCCGCAGGTCACGGTGCACAACGCCACCGAGAGCTCCCCGATACACATGGAGCCTCGCGCCGGCGTGGAACGCCCGGCCGAAGTGGCTGGCGAAAAACTGGGCACCGGAGATTGAAACATAATGGAAAGTGAAAAGTAAAAAGTGAAAAAACAAACAAAAATTATGAATAGACATCATCTGATAGGATTTGTGCTTTGCGCAAGCATGGTTTTCTCTTTTCACTTTTCACTTTTCGCTTCCACGAAAGCGTTGCCGCTGAGCGACAGTGCCACAGCAAGCGTCATAACCTGCGGCCCCGGCAACGACTTCTACCTCGCCTTCGGCCACTCGGCCATACGCATCTGCGACAGCACTCGCGGCATAGATTTTGTATACAACTACGGCACGTTCGACTTCGACACGCCGCACTTCTACCTCAAGTTCGCGCAAGGGCAACTTGACTATCGACTGAGCCGCACCTCTTTCAACAGCTTCTTGGCAACCTATAACTACGAAAGACGAGCAGTGTGGGAGCAGCGGCTCGAAATCGGTCCTCAGGAGGTGAACAACCTCTTCCTGATGCTCGAATGGAACTACCTGCCAGAGAACCGCTACTACCGCTACGACTTCTTCCGCGACAACTGCGCCACCCGTGTGCGCGACATGGTAGAAGGGGCGACCGGACACGCAACCATCACATACGACGAGAGCTACGACGGGCAAAGCTACCGGCGCATGGTGCACGAATCGGCTGGCGACTGCCAGCAATGGTGGACGCTTGGCGTCGACATGCTACTTGGCCTGCCGGCCGACCACCGCTGCGACGAACGCGAGGCCATGTTCCATCCGATAAAAATGATGCAGACCTTCGCCGGCAGCCGCCTCGGCAACACCGAAAACAGCCGGAACATGGTCGGACGCCCCACACAGCACCTTGCCGACCACCGCGAGCCGCTCAGCCGCAGCTTCCCTCCACTGGTGGTATTCGCACTTGTGTTCGTGGCAGTGGCACTGCTCACTTGGAAGAAACTCTGGCCGCGCTGGGCCGACCGCACGCTGTTTGTCCTGGCCGGTGTAGTAGGCCTGTTCCTGTGCTTCATGTGGTTCGGCACCGACCACTACTGCACCGCATGGAACCTCAATATCCTATGGACGTCTCCGCTGCTCATACTCATAGCCATACGCATGGAGCACAGTCCGCGCTGGGCACTGTGGCTTCAGCTGGGATGCTTCGCCGCAGCGACTGTCTGGGTCGCGGTGTGCGGCCTTTCGGCTGCAATAATTCCAATAATACTTATGCTTGCGCTGCGGACAGCAACGCTTCTATTTTATCGAACACCATCTGCGGCGTGATGGCACGCAGGCAGCGGTAGTCGCCATAACGGCAAGGTTTGTTGCCGTAGGCCGAGCACGGCTGACAGGGCAGTTTTGCGCATAGTGCGCTGCTTGGATTCTGGCGGTAGCCATAGAAGCCGAAGTCGGGATGCGTAGCTCCCCAGATGCTGACCACCGGCACCCCAAGCGCCGACGCGAAGTGCATATTGGCGCTGTCCATCGAGACCATCAGCGTCAGCGACTTGATAATCTCCAATTCATCCCTGAAGCTCTGCTTGCCTGCGACAGACACGACACGGTCGCCTCGCGTCCACCCTTCCAGCACGGGTGCCTCGTCTTTGCTGCCGAAAAGCACAACCTTGTAACCCCTGTCGGCAAGCATGCCTACAAGCTGTTGCATACTGTCGAGCGGCCAAATCTTGCCCTTGTGCTGAGCAAAAGGGGCAATGCCGACACGTATCTCGTCCGCTGGCGTAACGTGGGCATACAGATAGCCAGCATCAATACACACTGGAAGAAATCCGGCACGGGAGAACACCTCGTCGTAGCGGTCGATCTGAGCTTTGCGCGGAGCGGTCTTGAGGTGGTGGATAAAAAGCCACCGCGAGAGGCGCCCCTTGCGGAGCGAATAAATATGGAAATGGAAGTCGAGCAAATGCCGCAGCCGAAGCATAAACAATGCCCGTCCCACACGGTTGACATGGTGCAGGTCAATGACGGTGTCGGCGCCGACGGCCTGCAACGCACGGTATATCTTTGCCGAGCTTTGCTTTTTTTTCAGTCCGAGGTATTCCACATTGGGCATCCCCTCGAACAAAGGCTGCAACAGCGGCGGCCCTGCCACGGTGAAGCGTATGTCGGCGTTGGTCGTTGCATACATCTCGACCAGCGGCGCCATGATGGCCACATCGCCAAGCGCCGACAGACGTATCACCAGCACATGCTTCATTTCTTGCCGTAGAGCATCGGGTTGAGCGACGGGTCGTTGTACATTTTCATCTGCCGATAGAGCTTCATGCGGCGGCGCCCAGCGGAGAGGTCTTCCAAGAGCTGGTCGATGGCTGTGGTGAGGTCGGCTCGCTGTTCGAGCAGGGTGTCGAGCTTCTGCTGGCATTTGGCCCGGTGTGCGTCATCGCCGCGCTTGGCTTCGATGCCAAAGTGGTACACCTTCAGCGCCAGAATCGACAGACG
Organism: Bacteroidales bacterium; assembly: GCA_017501495.1. GTDB lineage: Bacteria > Bacteroidota > Bacteroidia > Bacteroidales > P3 > Colimorpha. The sequence goes on from JAFVWV010000042.1 coordinate 3,650, forward strand.
GTCCACTGCCCATGCCGGTGTCTCGGTGTTGAGCTTGGCTCCTTCTTGCAGGACCACATCCTTGAACATCATCATATAATGGTCGTCGATGCGCTCCACCAGGTCGGTGCGGTGCTGGTTGCTGGCATCGATGCGGCGCTTGATGGTGAGTGCATAGGCGGGGTCGACATCGGCCGGACGCACAAGGTCTTCGAGGTGCCACTGCACCGTGTCCACCCACGACTTCTCCCACAGCAGCGCCTCAAACGTGCCCTCGCCGTAAGGATTCACCATTGCGGCGTCTATATCATCTGTCTTGTGATATTCAACAACTTGCCTCTCGAAGAGGCTATACATTTCCATTGCGTTCATGATGCAAAAATACGCAAAAAAAACGACATGACAACAACTAAATCAATTCTGCGCCCTCAGTTCCCAAAAAGCCACTGCGGCGGCAGCGGCCACATTGAGCGAGTCGACCCCGCGCTGCATCGGTATGCGCGCCACGTGGTCGCAACGGCCCAAGACCCCCTCGCTGAGGCCATCGCCCTCGGTGCCCATCACTATGGCCATGCGGTCTATCTGCTTCAGCTGCGGGTCGTCTACAGGCACCGAGCGGTCGGTCAACGCCATGGCCACCGTCTTGAATCCACCGCGTCGCAGCTGGTCGTAGCTGTCGAGGAAAGTCCACGGCAGTTGGAACACCGTGCCCATGCTGACGCGGCAGGCGCGGCGGTTCAGCGGGTCGCAGCATGTGCGTGTGAGCAGCACCGCATCGATGCCCAGCGACGCGGCGGCACGGAAGATGGCGCCGGTATTCTCGCTGTTGACCACGCCGTCCATCACAGCCACACGCAGCCGTGCAACATGCGCGGCGCACAGCGATGCAAGCAGCACATCGGCCGACGGCAGTTGAGGTCGGTGCATGGCGCAGAGCACGCCGCGCGTAAGTTCGTAGCCTGTCAGTTGGCACAGCACCTCGCGACTGGCCGTGTATACGGGCACCTCGCCCCCACCCTGCATCAATTCCTCAACTTGCGGCAGCAGACGCTCCTCGCAGAGGAACGACTCCGGCCGCATGCCCGCCGCCAGGGCCACCCGTATCACCTTCTGGCTCTCGCAGATGAAAAGTCCCGCCTCGGGATGCAGACGGTTGAGCAGCTGCGCTTCGGTCAGCCGCGCGTATGGCGCCACCTCGGGCGCTTCAAGATTGTCTATATATACTACATTCATAATATTCAAAATAACGCAACCACCCATGCAATATTATATCGCACACGATACAGTGTTAAATATTCATAAAATCAACACTTTTTTCCTTGCAGTTTTGAAAAAGGTTGTACCTTTGCATCGTGAACGATATAAAACAACAAACAAATAAAACATTAAAATTATGGACTTTACAACAACATTGCAGGTTTCACAGATGATTGTGAACGAACTTTCGGGCAGTTCTTTTGTGCACAAGATGCAGGGACTTCTTTTCAAATCGCAGGGCTTCGAAAAACTCGGCCAGAAGTATCTCGACCACTTTGCCGAGGAGCAGGAGTGGATCGAGAAGTATGCCAACCGCATGATGGACCTCGGCTGCACTCCGCAGGTCGACATCAGCAACAAGAGCGTCCTCATCGAGGACCCGAAGGCCTACATCGAGGCCGACCTCAAACTGCAGCGCGATGGAGTTGAGAAACTCTACCAGCTGATGCCCGCCCTGGCCGCCGACCCCACCACCTACGACATCACCAAGGCCTACCTGCTCGACGAAGAGGAAGACCTCTACTGGGACGAGGAACAGCTCGACCTGATCGAAAAAATCGGCATCCAGAACTGGCTGACCAAACAGATGTAAAACAAATTAATGAAACACATTGCAAAATCCGTCGTGGCGGTGTTGCTCCTGATTGCGGCATGCGGCACCGCCATGGCACAAAAAACCGACAGCATTATGGCAACAATTTTTGATTACAAAGCGATCGCCAGCAACGGCAAAGAAATCGACTTCAAACAATTCGAGGGCAAAGTGATGCTCATCATCAACACCGCCAGCAAGTGCGGCTTCACGCCCCAGTTCGACGGCCTCGAGGCCCTCAACGAGAAGTATCGCGACCGCGGCCTCGTGGTCATCGGCTTCCCCTGCAACCAGTTTGCCGAGCAGGACCCCGGCGCCGACAGCGAAATCGAGGGCTTCTGCCGCATGAACTACGGCGTCACCTTCCAGATTATGAAGAAGACCGACGTCAACGGCGCCGACGAGCACCCGGTGTTCACCTTCCTCAAGGCCCAGGCTCCCACCGAAGAGTATAAAGGTCTGAAGGCCAAAGCCACCCACACCATGCTCAAGGGCTTAAGCAAGAGCGCCAAGAAGGAAGGCGACATCCTGTGGAACTTCACCAAATTCCTCGTCGCCAAAGACGGTACCACCGTGCAGCGCTTCGCCCCCACCACCGAGCCCAAAGACATCGAGAAGGCCATCGAAGAACTCCTCTAACCCCTTGACCGCCGAAACATGTACGACCAGCTGAAACTCGACAACCAAGTCTGCTTCAGGCTCTACACAGCCTCGCGGCTCGTGACGCAGGCCTACCGCCCGCTGCTCGAGCCGCTGGGCTTGACCTATCCGCAGTATCTGGTGCTCCTGGTGCTCTGGGAGAAGGACAACCTGCTGGTGAGCGACCTCTGCCACCGGCTGGAGCTCGACACCAACACCGTCACCCCGCTGCTGCAGCGCATGGAGAAGGCAGGCCTCGTGATCCGCACCCGCGGCATTGCCGACGGCCGCCAGACGCTGGTGAGCCTCACCAAGAAAGGCCTTCACCTTGAAGAGCAGGCCAAGGGCATACCCACTTGCATGGCCGCCAACTGGCAAGGCCAGCCGCTCAGCAACCCCGAGGCATTCGTCCAAACATTAGACACCATAATCAACAACCTCAAGAAATAAATGGAGAACCTGGCTAAATTCATGTCGGACAACCTACGGTCGCTCGTAGCCACCGCCTACCGCAGCGTGCTGAGCAATCCGCGCGAGGCACGCTTTGCACTGAACGCCCAACTGGCACTCTCGCGCGGCGAACGCCGCCGCAAGGCCATGCTCGAAAAAGAAGGCCTCGAGGTGCCACCGTTCCTCATCTGCAGCATCGCCACCACCTGCAACCTGCAGTGCAAGGGCTGCTACGCCCGCAACAACGGCATAGCCTCCGACTCGTCTGACAAGCCCACCCTCAGCGGCGAGCAGTGGCACAAGCTCTTCGTCGAGGCCTCCTCGATGGGCTTCAATGTGGCCCTGCTGGCAGGCGGCGAACCCCTGACGCGCCGCGACGTGCTCGAAGAGGCCGCCCGCGTCAAGGATATGATTTTCCCCGTGTTCACCAACGGCACGATGATCGGCGCCGTATACACCGAGTTCTTCCGCAAGCATCTGAATATGATACCCGTGGTGAGCCTCGAAGGCGATGCCGGCGCCACCGACAACCGCCGCGGCGAAGGCGTCTACCGCCGTGCCGTCGAAGGCATGGAGCGCCTGCACAAGGAAGGCATCTTCTACGGTGTGAGCATCACCGTCACCACCGAGAACAAGGAGGCCGTCACCTCCGACGCCTACGTCGACAGTCTGCGCCAGCGCGGCTGCAAGCTCATCTTCTACGTGGAATACGTGCCCATCGACGAAGGCACCAAGCACCTGGCTTTCGCCGACGCCGACGTGCAGTGGATGGAAGCCCGTGTCGACGAGCTGCGCACCTCGCGCCACGACACCATCTTCGTATCCTTCCCCGGCGACGAGAAGCTGCTCGACGGCTGCATGGCCGCCGGTCGCGGTTTCTTCCACATCGGCCCCGACGGCGCCGCCGAGCCCTGCCCCTTCTCGCCCAACAGCGACACCAACGCCTACCACGACGGCCTGCGCGCCGCACTGCGGTCGCCACTGTTCAGCAAGCTGCGCAACGCCAGCGCCCTAAGCTGGGAACACACCGGCGGCTGCACCCTCTACGAGCACCGCGACGAGGTGGACGCCATGGTCAAGGGGTAATTAGAAGACTACAGAAAAACAAGCAGAAAGAAGTTGTATCCTATCCCGGATGCAACTTCTTTTTTTGCCTGTTTTCTGTCGTTCATGCTGTTTCGTTGTATTTTTTTTCCTCATTTCAAAAATATTTGTATTTTTGCAGTGGCAAAAAACCAAAAACACACCATAACCATGAAACGTATTCTTTTTGCAATTCTGGCCCTGCTGCCGATAGTACCTTCAGTGTGGGCTCAAGGCGAAAGCCTGTCGATTACGGGAGTGGTGATAAACGGTGCCGACGGCAACCCGCTGCCGATGTGCATCGTGCAGCTTATGCAGGACGGACGTTGCCGCACACAAGGCGTCAGCGACTATGCCGGCAACTACGTCTTGCCACCCACGGCTCCAGGCCGCTACGACGTGCTCATCACCCAGTTTGGCGACACACTGATGCACTGTCGCGGCATCGAGCTGGGACGCGACACACGGGTGCGCTGCACCGTCATGCCGCCCTCCTACAAGGCCGACGACACACCGGTGGCCGTAGCCTCGGGCGGCTTCCGCCAGCTGAAGCCCGTGCTCGTCGTAGGCCGCTACAACATGCTTGCCACCACCGGACACCTCATCACCAACCCCGACGACCCGCGCCTGTGGAACATGAGTGGCAAGATGGATCACGAAGAGCCGCAGGACATAAGCTTTTTCTACGGCATCTACAAACAATTCTACAAGCTGAAAGCCCAGGGCTACGACATCGCATCACCCTTCGAACTGATATACCCCGAAGTGCACCACCCCGCATCCGACAGCGCAAAATACGACTACCATCTCTGGGTCTTGGGGTTCAAATTGTAATGGTTCACGATGCCGACGCGGCACGCCGCGTCTCTACAGCGTCCAACATTGAATATTGCCGGGCATACACGAGGTATGCCCCTACGATGTTTTTATTCAACTCGTAAAATTTATAAATGCCGACGCGGCACGCCGCGTCTCTACAGCGTCAAATCATTAAACCTTAAACCTTAAACCTTAAAC
>JAFVWV010000005.1 GCA_017501495.1 Bacteroidales bacterium
CACGGCACACAACGACGCCTCGTGGCTCAAAGAGAACCTGGTCTATCTTCTCGAACAGGAATATCCGGATTATGAAGTCGTTGTGGTCGACTACCTGAGTCAGGACGACACGGCGAGCGTGCTGAAGTTGCTGCACGACTACTACCCTCACCTGAAAGTGGTGCCGTTCGTGGGCAACATATCTGTCCGCGAAGGCGTTACCTCATACGAGGACGTCAACCTTTTCCAAGGCAAGAAATATCCATTGAGCATCGGCATCAAAAGCGCGAAAAACGACATACTCATGCTGGCCGACCCCGACTGCACGCCGAAGAACCTTCACTGGCTCAAGGGCATGGTGCAGGGATATGCCGAGAAAGACACCCAGATCGTGCTGGGCTACTGCGGCGTGAAAAGGACGAAAAGCCTCTTCGGAGCGCTGCAGCAATACGACTCGCTGGCCTACGGCGCCTCCTATCTCGGCGGAGCACTGCTGGGCCATCCGCGGACAGGCTCGGGGCGCAACCTGAGCTACCGCCGCTCGTTCTTCTTCAAGCAGGGAGCCTTCATCAGCCACTACGACGTGGCCGAAGGGAGCGACGACCTGTTCGTCTACCAGAACGCCACCAAGCGCAACACAGCCATCAGCATAGAAGACAACGCATGCCTGACGGCAGAACCGAAGAAAACATTCGCGGCATGGCATGAAGACAGGCTGCGGCGCGTGGCCACACGCAACCGCCACAGCTTGATGCACCGCGTGGCCGAAGACCTTCCGGCACTGGCCAACGTGATATTCTATGCCGCCGCGGCACTGCTCATCGTCGGCGGCAGCCTGCCCTGGCTGGTCACCGCCATCGTGGTGGCACTGAAATGGACCTGGCAAATCGTCTGTTTTTCAAGACTTACGCGCCGTTTCGACGGCGGCTACATACACTTCGCCGCACCAGCGATGGAAATTTATTTTATCATCGCAAATACTATTTTAATACTTTTGCCGTTACATAGCAACAGAAAATTCAAATAAAAAGGTGGAGACGACAGCAACAACCGAACGGGTGCAACACGACTACCAGCTCGTGTGCGCTGCCCGCGACCACGGCAGCCACAAGGCCTATGCCGACCTGATGGCAGCCTATCGCGAGCCATTGTACCTGCTGCTGCTCCGCATGACTCACAACACCACCACGGCGGCCGACCTGACGGTCGACACCTTCAGCAAAGCCTTCCTGCAACTGCACCGTTATGCCCCAACAGGGACATTCAGCTCGTGGCTCTACACAATCGGCGTCAACACATACATCGACCACCTGCGACGGAAGCGCATCGACACTGTGCCGCTAAGCGCCACCGAACGAACACCCGACGGAGAATACATTGAATACCAAATACCTTCAGGCACACCAAACCCGGAAGAGGCGATGATGCGCATCGAGCGCGACGAAACCCTCAGACAGGTGGTGGCCGAACTGAAACAGCCCTACCGGCAGATTGTCGAGATGCGATATTACGAAGACATGAGCTATGAGGAAATAGCACAGAAACTTCACGTGCCGATCGGCACGGTGAAAATACGCCTCTCGAGAGCCAAAGGACTGATGGCAGCCATCCTTCACAAGAAAGGAGGCCTCTCATGAAACAAATTATTGCAATAGTGGCAATGCTGACGCTGGCCACGGCAACGGCCGCAGCCGACGACGGCAAACCTCCGAGTAGCACAGGCCTGTCGGTATTCGCCAACGCAGGCGGCTTTTGGGCATCGCGCAACAACGCAGGCTTCTACTCAGGCCGACCCGAAAACGCCAACACCATCAACCGAGTACTCCACAGCAACACCTACGGCACACAGATTTGGAACAACCTGGTGTCGCAAGGATTGATATCGCCCTCGGCCATAAGCAGCTACGAACAACTGCAGGTGGTCGAATATCCCGACATGCACTACCGTACAAGCTACCAAGTGGGACTTGGCATCCGCTACGACTACGCCTCCGGGTTGGGATGGCTGCTGCGTTTCGACCTGGCAAGACTGCAGGCTCTCGGCGCCTTCAACCTCAGCAGCGAGAACGGTGCCGGCATCCTGGGCAGAGATCAATACATCCGCTGCGGCATACTCGGCAAAGAAGACCGCATCAACATCGACCTGGCCTTGACATATCGCATTGCACTCAGCCAGACACTCGAATTGGAAGTCGACCTCGGGGCATGCCTTGTCAACAGCAAGGTGAAAGACAACCTGATGGAAATCGGCGGCGCCACCTATTCGATACTCGACCTCTGGGGAGGGCGCACACCCGACGCCGGCGTGGGAAGCTACGAATACATCAACCAAGGCGGTATCGGCTACGGTGTGCTGATGAGCGCACTGATAGGCTACCGCATCAACGGCATAGGCGCCATGCGCCTGGGCTACACATGCTACCAGACACGCACTGTCCTCGAAGGATACAGCGGCTGGGGATGGCAACACATGCTCGGATTGAGAATAGAAATGAATAACTTCAGCCTATAATAGACACAAAATGATAACATTTACCAACCTTGCAGACAGCGACCACTCGCACTTTGCACAAGAATTGTTCGAAGAGGCGTTTCCAGAACAGGAACGCCCGCCCTTCAGTAGTCTCCGGCAGCGCGATGCCGGCAAATTCCACTTCCTCGTTGCCGAAAACGGCGACGAACCGATAGGCATACTGACCTACTGGACCTTCGACGAACTGGTGTACATTGAACACTTCGCAATAGCGGAAGAACTGCGCAACCAAGGGCTCGGCAAAGCCGCATTCCTCAACTTC
>JAFVWV010000043.1 GCA_017501495.1 Bacteroidales bacterium
CCTTAAACCTTAAACCTTAACCCTTAAACTTTAACCCTTAAACCTTAACCCTTAAACCTTAGAACGGGTAGTTGATGCCGAAGTTTGTTACTATTTGGTTGAAGCGCCAGTGCGGTGGGCGGAATCGGAGGGTGTCCGAATAGCCCGGGTCGAGGAGCGGTATGGCGAAGTCGAGTCGGAGTGTGGCAATGGAGAGGTTGAAACGGAGTCCGAGGCCGGTACCGACGGCTATCTGGCGTGCGAGGTTGGCGGGTTGTATCTCGCCGCCGGGGTATTGGTCGGAGGGGTTGAGCAGCCAGACGTTGCCGATGTCGGTGAAGGCTGCGCCCTCGAGGATGCCGGCTATGGGGAATCGGGCTTCGAGGTTGACGACGAGCTGCAGGTCGCCCACGCGTTCGAGAATGTCGTCGGCTGAGTAGGAGCCGGGCCCGAGGTGGCGGAGCTGCCAGGCGCGCATGGTGGTGGGGCCTCCGCCGAAAGAGCTTTTCTCGTAGGGCATGGAGACGGAGTTGCCGTAGGGTATGCCGATGCCGAGGAGCAGACGCGCGACGAAGGTGGAACGGTCGGCGAAGTAGATGTAGCGCGTCAGTTCGAGGTTGGCGCGGACGTATTGGGCGAAAGGTACGCCGAGGAGCTGCAGTATGCCGTTGTCGTCGGCGGTGGCTCCGAGCACCGGGGCTGTGGCTGCAAGGAGGTTGCCAGCGCTTTCAAGGGTGGCGTGGATGTTGGTGAAATTTTTGCGCGTGCCGTATTGCTGGTTGCTGTAGGCGTAGTCGTAGCGGGCGTCGAGTATGAAGTGGCTGCTGTATTGGTATTTGAGGCGCAGGTCGCCGGTGGAGGCAATGCGGGCGGCGAAGGCATCGTCGATGTCGAGCATGCGTACGAAGGTCATCTCGACAGGCAGAAGCTGGTTGGAGGCGCGGCGCGAGTGCTGCCAGGTGTAGCCGAAGGAGGTGTTGGCCAGCACGCGTTCGAAGTAGTAGCGGTACTGGTAGCTCCCGCCGAGGGTGAAGAGGGTGTGGGGGCGCATGCCCGAGCGGAGAAAGCGGCTGGAGAAGGGAAGCATGAAAACGGGCATGTCGAGCGAGGCTTCGAGCGAGGTCTCGAGCGAGTTGAAGTAGTCGTAAAATCCGCTGCCCGACGAGGAGAAGATGTTTTTGGGCAGCTCGAGGAGCAACGACCCCTTGATGCGTAGAAGCTCGGCTCCGCCGAAGATGTTTTTGTGCTGGTATTCGACGGATGTCTGCACGCCGAGATTGCCCGAGGATATGAAACTGTAGTTGCTGTCCTGGCTGCCGAGCGGCGAGGCGTTGGTGAGCTCGACGGCGAGGGAGAGGCGTTGCTGGGTGGCGTTGATGAGCCGCACGTTGGCGTCGACAAGGGGCAGGGTGTCGGTGGACGATGGCGACTCGACGAATTCGATGTTGATGTATTTGAAGTTGCGCAGGGCCAGGAGCGAGTTGTACGAGTTGGTGATGTAGCGTGGGCGGTAGGTCATGCCGGGGAAGAGCATGAGGGCGCGGCTGATGGTCTGCGGGCGTATGGACATCGGACTGTCGTGGACGAACTGGTAGTCGATGCGGCGGGTGGCGGAGGGGTAGGTGTAGATGAGGGTGTCGAATGCCGAGGGCTGCGAACGCAGGCCTGCCGTGGAGTTGGGGTAGACATATATATTGTTGATGTGGTAGACGCGGAGCGAACGGCTGTCGACGAGGACATCGATGCTGAGCATGGACGATGAATAGGTGGTGTCGACGCGGAATGTGACAAGTTGCGGCGAGGCGTAATAATAGCCGGCGTCGCGGAGATTGGCCACGATGCGGCTGCGCTCGGCGGCTATGAGTTCTTGGTCGTAGGGCTGTCCGGCTTGGAGTGGCGACGAAGGCTGCCATTGGTCAAGGAGCCGGCGCACATCGGGATTGTCGGTCATGTAGGTCACTTCGTCGACGATGCGGCGGCGGGTGGCGTGCACGCGGTAGGCGAGGGTCAGGTTGCGGCCTTTGACAGAGATGGTGTCGAAGTCCACCGTGGACCCGAAGCAACCTTTGGATTCGAGCAGCCGCTGCAGCTGTACGGTGGTCTGTACGGCACGTTCCTCGTCGTAGACTACGGGAGCCTGACCGATGCGGTGGAAGTAGTTGTTCCAGATGTTGGAGGTGGTGTCGGTGGCGAAACAGTAGACCCATTTGCCTACCGGCAGCCATCGGACGCCGAGGAATTTGCTGTTTGGGCGCTGGGTGTAGTAGTTGCGGGCGCGTTTGAGGGCGTCTCGCACCTCTGGCGTGACCTCGCTGCTGTCGGCCATCTGTACGTCGAGTTCCGTGTGATGGAGCACGTGCTCGCCTTCGCCCACATAGCGGCTGATGGTGCAGCTCGAAAGCGAGAAGAAAAGAGCCATGCAAAAAGTGAAACGTAGAAACAACAGAACGCCTTTTGCATTCCTGTTGGTGTTTCTGTTATGTGCTGTCACACTTCTCATTCTCTCAGCTTTTTATTTCTCAATGGTGTTCAGTATCTTGTCGGTGCTGCCGAGGTTCTGCTGCATATATTCGAGGCACTTTTGCGAGGCTTTCTCCATCGCCTCGGGATGGGTCATTAAGTGCATGAAATCACCCTCCTCCATGTCATATTCGCCACGGAGGCTCCATCCGCCGCCGCGAGCAATGATGTCGTGCGCCTCTTGGAATTTCTGGTAGTTGGGACCGAAAAAGACCGGTTTGCCAAAGGTGACTGCCTCCAGAATGTTATGGATGCCCACGCCGAAGCCGCCGCCGATATATGCCACGTCGGCGTAGCGGTAGAGCTTCGAGAGGAGGCCTATGTTGTCGATGATGAGTACTTTTGAATGTGTAAATGTGTTATTGTGGGATTGCGTTAGTGCGTTAATGCATTCCGAGTATCGGATGCTGTCGGGGAAAAGCTTCTCGATAGATTGCAGATGCTCCTCGCTGATGACATGGGGAGCGAGGATGATGCGTCCGGGGAACCAGTCGCCATTGGTCTCGCGCACGTGGGCAAGCACTTGCTCGTCGGGAGGCCATGTGCTGCCTGCCACAAGAACCCTGCCTTCGTAGCCCTCGAGGAAAGTCTCTACCACCTCGTTGCTCTCGGCGGCCTCGGCAATCTGGTGCACGCGGTCGAAACGGGTGTCGCCGGCCAGCGAGCAGTGGCTGATGCCGTGGTCTTTGAGCAGGCGCAGACTCTCCTCGTTCTGCACGAAGAGATGGGTGAAGCAGTCGCGGAGCTGCCGGACGAACCAGCGGCCCCAGGGCTTGAAGAAGTATTGCTCCGGACGGAAAATGGCCGAGAAAATGTATGTGTCTATGCCGCGTTGGCGCAGGGCGTTCAGGTAGTTGTACCAGAACTCGTACTTGACGAAAAAGACCTTGTCGGGATGTGCGGCATCCAGGAAGCGGCGCACGTTGCCGGGGGTGTCCATGGGCAGGTAGCAGACGGCGTCGGCCTGGGAGTAGTTCTTGCGCACCTCGTAGCCCGAGGGGGAGAAGAAGGTGACGAGCACCTGATGGTCGGGGTGCCGCTGGCGGTAGGCTTCCAGCACGGGTCGCGCCTGTTCGAATTCGCCCAGACTGGCGGCATGGAACCAGACGGTGGGTTTGTCGGCCGACAGCTTGGAGAGTGCCTGTGGCACCTGCCTCCATCCGGTCACCATCTGGCGCGCTTTCTCGTGTCCGAACAGTGCCGCCACCCGTATGCCGAGAGTGTAGAACCAGATGCCTATAGTGTAAAAGAGTCTCATTGTTTTTGTGTTGGTATTGCCAATCAATAATAGTAGTAATCGTAGGTCGTCTTGCCCATGAGCGGGAACATCCATGTCAGGCGCACTCCGTACATCAGGTCGAAGTAGCGGTTTGAATCCTTGCCGTTGAGCCCCATGACGTTGTCGATTTGATAGCTGCGGCTCGACCATGATATGCATTGGCTCACGTCGAACGATACTTTGAAGTTGACGTATGTGCTCATGTTGCTCATGAAGATGAAACCCACGCTCTCTGTCAGCAGGGCTCCGTTGCGCAGGTGGTCGTAGAGTTTTGCGTAGTTGCCGTTCAGCTGTGGCACAGGACTCTGGGTGTAGTCTTGGTTGAAGACGGTCTTCTGCATCATCCATCCGCCGCTGAGCTTGAACATGATGCCGGAGTTGGGGTTGTTTTTGATGACCGGCAGTATCTTGGCCACGCCGACGCGCACCGCAAGGCTACGGTTGTAGGCTTGCACCTCGCCGTCGTAGCCGCCCCAGCTCAGCAGGTAGCCTCCGGGAGTGTAGATGTCGCCCATGCGCTGGGCGCGGTCCTCAAGGTTGTCGCTGTTGTAGCCGAACCAAAGGTCGCCGTCCAGCGTCACCATCCAGTTGCTCTTGTACTTATAGTCGCAGCCCAGGCTGAAATCGAGAAATGGACCCTTGTAAAGGTCGGCTGTGTTGCCGCCTGTCATGCCGCTCGAGGCGCTGCCGCCACCCGGCATCAGCGCCCCAAAGGTGAAGCCGATAATGTGGCACTCCAACGTGTCCACACTCAGTTTCACCTGGGCCGTCGCGCCCGTCGCCATGGCCGCCAGCAGGCATAGTATTGTCAGCTTTTTTTGCATTGTTTTACACATTTTTCCGACATGTCGGATTTTTTTTGTATTTTTGCAATCCGTTTGTGTTAACGGAAGTTAATGTAAATTATTGTATAGATACATCAAAAATATGGCAAAAGATTTTCCTAAACGCAGTGAGAACTACTCCGAATGGTACAACGAACTGGTGGTGCGCGCCGACCTGGCCGAGCAGAGCGCCGTCCGCGGTTGCATGGTCATAAAACCCTATGGCTATGCCATCTGGGAGAAGATGCAGCACCAGCTGGATAAGATGTTCAAAGAGACCGGCCACCAGAACGCCTACTTCCCCCTCTTCATCCCCAAGAGCTTCCTCAGCCGCGAGGCCGAGCATGTCGAGGGCTTCGCCAAGGAGTGCGCCGTGGTGACCCACCACCGCCTGATGAACGCCCCCGACGGTAGCGGCGTCGTCGTCGACCCCAGCGCCAAGCTCGAGGAAGAGCTCATCGTGCGCCCCACCTCCGAGACCATCATCTGGAGCACCTATAAGAACTGGATCAAGTCCTACCGCGACCTGCCCATCCTCTGCAACCAGTGGGCCAACGTCGTGCGTTGGGAGATGCGCACCCGTATGTTCCTCCGCACCGCCGAGTTCCTCTGGCAGGAAGGCCACACCGCCCACGCCACCCGCGAGGAGGCCGAGGAGGAGGCTCGCCGCATGCTCGACGTCTATGCCGAGTTCGTGGAGAAATACATGGCCGTGCCCGTGCTCAAGGGTCACAAGAGCCCCAACGAGCGCTTCGCCGGCGCCCTCGACACCCTCTGCATTGAGGCTATGATGCAGGACGGCAAGGCCCTGCAGGCAGGCACCTCCCACTTCCTGGGCCAGAACTTCGCCAAGGCCTTCGAGGTGCAGTTCCTCAACAAGGAGAACAAGCTCGAATACGTCTGGGCCACCTCGTGGGGCGTCAGCACCCGCCTGATGGGCGCCCTCATCATGACCCACTCCGACGACAACGGTCTCGTCCTGCCGCCGCACCTGGCACCCATCCACGTGGCCATCGTCCCCATCTGCAAGAGCGACGACCAGCAGCGTCAGCTTGACGAGCATATCGCCCCCATCGTCAAGGCCCTCGAAGCCAAAGGTCTGGTGGTGAAGTACGACAACCGTCCCGAGTACAAGCCCGGCTGGAAGTTCAACGAGTACGAGTTCAAGGGCGTTCCCGTGCGCCTCGCCATCGGTCCCCGCGACCTGGTGAACGGCACCTGCGAGGTCTGCCGCCGCGACACGCTGGAGAAGATCACCATGCCCATCGAAGGTATCGCCGACCACGTCTATGACCTCATGGAGCAGATTCAGCAGAACCTCTTCAAGAAAGCCGCCGACTTCCGCGCCAGCATGACCCGCAAGGTCGACACCTGGGACGACTTCAAGGTCGAGATCGAGAAGAACGGCTTCCTGCTCTGCCATTGGGACGGCACCCAGGAGACCGAGGAGCGCATCAAGGAAGAAACCAAGGCCACCATCCGCTGCATCCCCTTCGACGCCCCCGAAGAGGAAGGCAAGTGCATCTACAGCGGTAAGCCCAGCCACCGCCGCGTCGTCTTCGCCCGCAGCTACTGATAACGCCTTGTGCTATATGGAATTAAGCGGCAAGTGGCATCTGCCACTTGCCGCTTGGTTTTACAATGTCCCAATGACTTGATTTAAAGTCACAAGTGAGTTTATAGGTTTTACTCACCTTTACTCACCTTTTACTCATCTTTTACTCAAACTCTGCCTGCCTCCATGGTAACACCGTAGTAGCTCCCATGTTCCTCCGCTGTATGTCCGACCACCATCAGCCGCAGCGACTGTCGACTGACAACAGATTATTACCCCGTCAACGTAATCCAGTCGTAGGACATTGAGGTGACAACTAGAATCAGCATATCACACCATAACCCCACCATATCTCCACCATATAGGAAGCATATACAAAGGATATAGGAAGCATATAGAATTGATATAGGAAGCATATAGAATTGATATAGGAAGCATATACAAAGGATATACATGGCATATAGAAACTATATTATGATTTGCTGAAAACTAAAGAAGGCGGTATGAATAGCCATGTTGTGGCCACACAAAAGAATACCTTTTTTCATGTAGTATACCTATAGTATCCGCCTGTTGAACCTTGGTGTAAGAAAAAGTGTATTTTTTACTTGTTTATTTTACAGGAAAAGTGTATTTTTGCACTTTAAATATTCGAAATATGACTGATGGTATTGAAGACATTTATTTCAGACCGATACTAAATTATCCCTATGCTCGATGGTTTAGCGAGGGACAATTTAATGGAAAACTAATGACCGAAAATGTACGTTCGCAAATGGTGTCTATTATTGACGAACACGTTGCAGAATTCTCTCATAGCTTTCCAAAAATCATTAACATCCTCAATCACGTCAAAGAAAAGCAGGATGAATTTCACATCATGTACCAAACAGTCATTTCTGTCATGGTATTTGTCGCTCAGACAATGACAGACAGTATGGTTATCAGCAAATACTTTGTCCTTGCCGATAAGGATTATGACAAACGTTTCATGAGAGGGAAGATGGCTGTTATTCTTAACGAAGGCTTCAAAAAACTATATGGTTTTGAAACTAGCTCAAAATCAAAATCGGAATGGGGCAAACTAAAGTCTGTATTGCATTATTTCCCAGAAGAAATAAATCTTCAGTATCACGAGTTAACATCCTTGCTTGAAAAGCACTCAACATCATCCTCTTGGTGGAGGAATGACCGCAACGTAGAGACTCACCTTGACTGTGGGAAGTTGTATATGTCAAGAAACACGGAACTGGTAGAAGGAAAAGTTATGTTGGACTTCCTGATGTTATTTGATGCGTTAAACGCAGTCGACCATTTTCTGGATAATATGCATTCTTGCATTCACAATACGCTCACCGAACAATATCTAAATGGTGAACTTAAGGAGTAACACGCCGCGTGTATGTAACATTTAATTTTGTCATTCCATAAAAACATGTATCTTTGCATTTAAAAAAAGAACAAATTATAATGGCAAAAATGAAATGATGAGCGACATGACCACATTAGACAATAGAACAGATACTCTTTTCAAAAGAATTTCCGAATTAATCGAACAATCGCGGCGATTTGCAGTCAATGCAGTCAATGTGGCGGAGGTTAGGACTCGCTTTGAGGTGGGACGCTATATCTTTGAGGATGAGCAGCGGGGAGAACGTGCCACATACGGTCAACAGGTGTTGAAAAAACTCTCTGCTCGACTGATGGAAAGATATGGCAACGATTGGAGTTATGATACACTTGTAAGATGTCGAAAATTCTATCAAGCATACGAACATACTGAAATTGTGGCAATGTCGTTGCCACAATTAGAAGAAACACCACAATCGCAAGAAAATAAAAAACTTACAAATTGTGGCAACGGCGTTGCCACAATTCAGACGCCCCGTTTCACACTCACATGGTCACATTACCTAATCCTGATGCGAATTGAGAATAAAGAATCCCGCAGCTTCTATGAGATTGAGGCGACACAGCAACAGTGGTCTGTCAAACAACTGAAGCGTCAGGTGGGTAGCAGCCTCTATGAACGGTTGGCATTGAGCCGTGACAAGAACGAAGTGATGCGTCTGGCCCGAGAAGGGCAAACCATAGAAAAGCCATCAGACATCATCAAGAATCCCATCACATTGGAGTTCCTCGGTCTCAAACCCGATGCCGCCTATACGGAGTCCAAGTTGGAAAACGCCATTATTGGTCGTATGCAACAGTTCCTGTTGGAAATGGGAAAAGGTTTCCTGTTCGAGGCCAGGCAGAAACGCTTCACCTTCGAGGAACGAAACTTCTATGTCGATTTGGTGTTCTACAATCGTCTCCTGCAATGCTATGTTCTGATTGACCTCAAAGTTGGCGATCTCACGCACCAAGACCTCGGACAGATGCAGATGTATGTAAACTATTACGACCGGTATGTAAAACAAGACTTTGAGAAGCCCACGATAGGCATATTGATGTGCGAGACGGCCAACAATTCCCTGGTCGAATTGACCCTGCCAGAAGATGCCAATATTTACGCTCAGCAATACACGTTGTACCTGCCAGACAAGACAATGTTGCAAAACAAACTGCGTGAATGGGTCGCTGAATTCAATGAAAAGGAGGAAAGAAAATGACCCATTCACAAGAACGAGAGCAGAGGAAACTTGCTTACTATGCCGAGCCGCAGAATGGTGCCTTGAAAAGGAACGTACGGCACATATTAGGCATTTCAGGTGGCAAAGATAGCGTAGCGCTATTTATTGGCGATCCGTCGGTGACCTCTCGACGATCCATCGGTAGTTTTCTTTCTTCGTCCCTTCTTCGTGGGTTCTTTGTGCCTTCGTTGCTGCAATAACGTGCCATCTGAAAATCAATACATTAGACAAACGGCCTATTGACAAAAGTAACCTCTTGATTTTCAACCAATAGCCCAACCATCCTTTCGGCGACCATTCGACGGTCTCTCGGCGACCCGTTTATAATATCATTACATTTTCTCGCACGCGCGAAACATTATTTTGTCAATTCAAATAATCTTCGTATTTTTGCATTTTAAAA
>JAFVWV010000044.1 GCA_017501495.1 Bacteroidales bacterium
GGTGCGGAGTGTGCCGTAAGAGGAGTTGAGAAGCTGGTGCCACTGGTCTGGGCCGACCCAGAGGATGTCGGTGATGCCTTCTTCGCCCTGAGGGGTGCCCTGCGGGCGGACGCCTGCGGCGCGGGCGGCAAACCAGGATGTCTGTTTGAGGTGCCATCCGCCGTAGAGGTTGTAGATGTGGTAGGTCTTGATTGGAACGGAAAACTGAGAACTGAGAACAGAGAACTTTTGGGTGCGGCAGCATAGTTCTCCGTTCTCCATTTTCCATTCTCCGTTTTTGACGGCTATTCCAGTTTCTTCAAGGGTTTCGCGGATGGCGGCCTGGCGGAGGGTTTCGCCGGGTTCTACTTTGCCTTTCGGCAGGTCGTAGCGGCCGTTGCGGCGGATGAGGAGCAGGTTGCCAGCGTCGTCGCTGACGATGCATCCGGCGGCGCGCACCCAGCGCATGCGGCGTTTGAGGCAGCGCAGCAGGCCGACGGGCACGTCGCAGGTATGGTATTTGTAACTGAGTTTCATTGCAGTTCGAAGTAAAGGATTTCGCGGTCTTTCTGATAGAGGGTGAGGGTGGTGGCGGTGAGGCGCAGGCGCGTGGCGCGGCCGAGGGCGGCGAGGTAGCGCTGCTCGGCGTTCATGTCGGCCTCGGAGCAGCCGACGGAGCCCGAACCGATGGGGGAGAGGCGTATGTCGTAGTAGTCGGCGTCGAGGTGTTGGTCGGGATGGCCGAGGGTGCACGAGAAACTGTAGGTGTTGCAGGCGGCCTGGCCGTCGGCGGTGCCGGCGTCGGGGTTGACGACAAGGGTGGTCACGGGCTGGCGCGGTGGCAGCGGGCGCCCATGAAGCCGGACGAGCTGCCAGACTTGCTCTTTCTGCGGCAGGAGCGGGGGCGGGGCGCCGGCGCTGGTGGCCTGGCGGGGGGCGCTGCACGCTGCAAGAAGCAGGGCGAAGAGCATGGTGATGATGGTCTTTGTGGCTTTCATTGTTGCTCAAGATAACGCCGAAGAAACTGCTTTATTGTGTTTTGGACCGGTGTTGATAATTTTTTTTGTTGTCTTTTATAATAAAGATGCCGCCTTTGCGTTAGTCAATGTATTATGAAGCCGTGCAGCGGATATAGAAAGGTTGTGATGGCGGTGACCAACGATGTGGTGACCGACCGGAGGGTGGCGCGTCATGCGGCGGCGCTGGCCGAAGCGGGCTGCGAGGTTGTGCTTGTGGGCCGAGACGTGTGGAGTGAGGAAAACGGAATGCAGCCGGTGGAGGGCGGTCTGTGGAAGGTAGAGAGGCTGCGGCTGAGCAACAGGCGCGGATGGCGCTTCTATGCAGAGATGAACTGGAAGCTGGCGCGTTGGGTCGCGAAGCAGCGGCCCGACATTGTGTGGGCTAACGACAGCGACACGCTGCCGGGCTGCTATGTGGCTGCACGACGCACGGGGGCGCGCTTGGTGATGGATGCTCACGAGCTGTTCCCCGAGGTGCCCGAGATACAGAACAAACCGCTGGTGCGGTGGGTATGGCGGACGGTGGAGCGATTGATGATGCCGCGATGCGACGCGAGGTTGACGGTCTGCCAAAGCATTGCCGATTACTACCGGCGCAAGCTGGGGGTGGATATGACGGTGGTCAGGAATATTGCGAGCGGGGAAGGGAAAGACAATTTTGAAATTCGAAATTCGAAATACGAAATCCAGAATTCATTGGCTGCCGCACTCGGACAGCTTTCAGCTTTCAGAGTGCTTCTCTACCAAGGGGCCGTCAATATGGGACGCGGTGTGGACTGGGCGATCGACGCGTTGGAGTTCTTGCCCGACTGCTGCCTGGTGGTGGCGGGCGGAGGCGACCTGCTGGCGGAAATGAAACGCTATGCTGCGGAGAAAGCTTGGGCGGACAGGGTGCTGTTTCTCGGGCGGCTGGCGCCGTATGAGCTGGAACGGCTGACGCCGATGGCTGACGTGGGGTTGGTGATGCTGGAAGACAGAGGCCTGAGCTACCACTATGCGCTGCCGAACCGCATAGGCGACTTTGTGGCCGCAGGGGTGCCGATGGTGGTGAGCGACCTGCCGGAGATGAGCGCCGTGGTGCGCAAATTCGACATAGGAGAGGTGATTGCGGGCGAGGGGAGAGAACGGCATGAGGCGGAGCTTTTGGCTGAGGCCGTGAGGCGGGTGCTGGAGCGAGGCAAGACAAACTACGACTTCGCCGCAGCGCGCGCCGATATGGATTGGGACAAGGAAAAACAAAAACTAATATCAATTTTGAACGCAATAACACTATAACGCAATGATATACGACATTCTGTTAGCAATCTATTTTCTGGGAACCATAGCAGGACTGTGGTTCGTGTTCAAGAAGGCGGGCATCGCGCCGTGGAAGGCTGTGGTGCCGCTGTACAACATCGTGGTGTGGATACGCCTGTGCGGCAAAAGCTGGCGCTGGTACATCTATATGCTGATTCCCGGAGTCAATATATTCTGCTTCCTGCTGCTGGTGCAAGAGACGGCGAAGGTCTTCCGCCGCTATGGCTTCTGGGAACAGCTGTTGGCGGTGCTGCTGCCGTGCATCTACCTGCTGTGGTTGGGTTTGAGTCCGAAGACGGCCTATGTGGACCCCCGGGAGGAGAAACCTGCCAAGGTGAGCGAAGCCCGCGATTGGACCGACGCTATCGTTTTTGCCGTCATAGCGGCGGTGCTTATCAGGAGTTTCACTTTTGAACTGTACAGCATCCCGTCGTCGAGTATGGAAAAGAGCCTGCTGGTCGGCGACAGACTGCTGGTCAGCAAGATGGCCTATGGACCGCGTGTGATAATGACGCCGCTGAGTCTGCCTCTGATGCACAACACCATTGTCGGAACAAACGGTGCGGTGGATTCGTATATAGAGCATCCGCAGCTGCCGTATCATCGTTTTGTCGGACTGACGAAGGTGAAGCGTTTCGATGCGGTTGTGTTCAACTTCCCTGCAGGCGACACGATACTGAGTGCCTACCCGACATGTCTGGTGACCTATGAGCAGGCGGTGCGCGACCTGGGACGCGAGGCAGTGCTGAGCGGCAATGCCGTGCACCCGATGTTCGGACCGCTGGGCGAGGTGAAGACGCGGCCGCTCGACAAGCGCGAGAACTACATCAAACGCTGCATCGGCCTTCCCGGCGAAGACCTGCAGATTATAGACCAGGTGGTGTATATCGACGGCAAGCCGATAGAGACCCCGAAGGACGCACAGACGACTTATGGAGTGCACGTCGATGCATCGGCCGTGGCGCCAAACAGCATGAACCGGCAGCTGGACAAGGTGGGTGTGAGCGCCGACGACATAGCCAATGCCGGCCCATACCCGCACCAGAACAGCCCGATGTTGACATACGCCAATCTACCGTTGACGCAAGAGATGAGCAGCAGTCTGGCCGCAAGCGGGTTGTGTCTTGTGCAGCGCGACACGATGGAGGCTACCTTCACCAGAGACCTTTTTCCCAATGACGGCCGTCGTCAGCAGAGTGTGGACAACTTCGGTCCGGTGCATATACCGGCCAAAGGCGAGGTGGTCGAACTCAACGACAGCACGCTGCCTTACTACCTGCGAGTGATTACGGCCTACGAGGGCAACACCCTCGAGGTGCGCGACGGCAAATACTACATCAACGGAAAGGAAACGACGACATACACTGTGCAGCAGAACTACTACTGGATGATGGGCGACAACCGCCACAACAGCCAGGACAGCCGCTTCTGGGGCTTCGTGCCCGAGGACCACATCAGCGGCAAGGCCCGCTGGGTGCTGTGGAGCTGGGACAAAGACCACCACAAGATACGCTGGAACCGCATGTTCAAGAACGCCTGCGCAAAATAAAAACCGGAGAAAGACTATGACCGACAACGAAGATATCCTCAACCCCGACGAAGAACCTATCGAAGAACCCATCGGAGAGCCTGCAGCCGACCAGGCCGAGGGCAGCACCCTCTCGCTCGACGGCATGTTCAAGGACTACTGGATAGACTATGCCAGCGATGTCATTCTCGACCGTTCGGTGCCCGACATCGACGACGGCCTGAAGCCCGTGCAGCGCCGCATACTGCACGCCATGAAGGAGACCGACGACGGCCGCTACACCAAGGTGGCCAACATCGTGGGCAACACGATGCAGTATCATCCCCACGGCGACGCGAGCATCAAGGACGCCCTCGTCACCCTCGGTCAGAAAGAGTTGCTTATCGACTGCCAGGGTAACTGGGGCAACATACTGACCGGCGACGATGCCGCTGCCGGACGATACATCGAGGCCCGCCTCTCGAAGTTCGCCAAAGAGGTGGTCTTCAACGCCAAAACCACGCAGTGGAAGCCCAGCTACGACGGACGCAAGCAGGAACCGGTGACACTCCCCATCAAATTCCCGCTGCTGCTTGCACAAGGCACCAAGGGCATCGCCGTCACGCTGACGAGCGTCATCATGCCGCACAACTTCTGTGAGCTGCTTGAAAGCTCGGTCAAGATACTCCGCGGCGAGGAGTTCGAGATTTACCCCGACTTCCCCACCGGAGGCCTTATCGACGTGAGCCGTTACAACGACGCCGCACAGGGCGGCCGTCTGCGCATTCGCGCCAAGATGCACTACGACGAGAAGCGCAAAGCCATTGTCATCACCGAGCTGCCTTACACCGTGACGACCGATGTGCTTATAGACAGCATACTCAAAGCCAACGAGAAAGGCAAGATAAAAATCAAGAAAGTCGACGACAACACCGCCGCTGAAGTCGAGATTGTGGTCTACCTGCCGTCGGGTGTCAGCCCCGACCAGACCATCGACGCACTCTACGCCTTCACGTCGTGCCAGATAAGCTTCTCGCCGCAGACATGCGTCATCGTTGACGACAAGCCTGTCTTCATGACCGTCAGCGACATACTGCGCCACAACACCTACCGCACGCGCGACCTGCTGCGCCAGGAACTGGAAATACAGCTCGGCGAACTGGAAGACCGCTGGCATTGGGTGAGCCTCGAAAAGATATTCTTCGAGAAAGGTATCTATAAGAAAATGGAACAGCGCGACAGCCGCTCGTGGGACGAGCAAGTGGACGATATGCACCGCGCCTTCGGACCCTACCTCAAACACTTCAAACGCGAGATTACACGCGACGACGTGCTCAAGCTCACCGAGAAGCCGGTGCGCAAAATCAGCAAGTTCGACATCAAGAAAGCCATGGACGAGATAGCGTCGATAGAGATGACCATCGAGGAAGTGAAAAACCACCTCGAACACCTCACAGACTACGCCATTCGCTATTTTGAAGACATACTGAAGAAATACGGCAAAGGCCGCGAACGCAAGACCGAGATTCGCAACTTTGAAGACATCGAGTCGACAACCGTCGCCCTCGCCAACGAAAAACTCTACGTCAACTATCAGACCGGTTTCGCCGGCTGGGGACTCAAACGCGAAGAGGGCGTTGAGGTGGCTTGCGAATGCTCGCGCATGGACGACATAATCGTCTTCCGCAAAGACGGCACCATGATCGTTACCAAAGTGCAGGAAAAAGGCTTCGTCGGCTCGCAAGACTGCAAGGAGATTCTCTACATCAGCGTCTTCCGCAAACGCGACGAACGCACAGTGTACAACTTCATCTATCGCGACGGACCCAGTGGCTACGCTATGGTCAAGCGCTTCAGCGTCACCGCCATCACTCGCGACCGCGAATACCTGCTCACCAAAGGAACCAAAGGCAGCAAGGTGCTCTATTTCACCGCCAACCCCAACGGCGAGGCCGAAGTGGTAACCATTCACCACGTAAGCAGCCCGAAAATAAAGAAAGTATCATTCGATTTCGACTTCAAAACCCTCGCCATCAAAGGCCGTCAGAGCATGGGCAACATACTCACCCGCAACGCCGTCCGCTCCATCAACCTCAAAGACGAAGGCATCTCCACCCTCAGCGCCCGCAAAATATGGTTCGACGAGAGCGTCAAGCGCCTCAATGTCAACGAGGCCGGTCGCTACTTGGGTGAGTTCCACGGCACAGACAAAATACTCGCCGTAATGCAGTCCGCCGTCTACCGCACCACATCGTTCGACCTTGCCAACCATTACGACGACGACCTCATCGACCTCCGCAAATTCCGACCCGACCAGATCGTCACCGCACTCTACCGCTCCGCCGACGGCTACCCCTACCTCAAGCGCTTCGTGCCCGAACCCACCGACCGCAAGGCCCCCTTCCTCGACGACGACGGCTCCTCCCTCATCTCCATCTGCATGCATTTCTATCCGCGCCTCGAAGTCGTCTACACCCCCGACAGCGGCAAGAAAGTCTCGTCAGAGATAATCGATGTCGACGACTTCATCGGCGTCAAAAGCAGCAAAGCCAAAGGCAAGCGCGTCACCACCTTCGCTGTCGAAAGCTTCAACTGGCTGCAGCCCGTCCGCGAAGATCCCGAACCCGCCGAACCCGAGCCGGAAAACCCGACCGACGAACCCGACGCCCTCCCCGACGCCCGACTCGGCTTCGCCGAAGGCACACAAACACAATTATTCAATCAGCAATGAAAATACTCGTAGTCCTGCCGCGGTTCCCATATCCGCTTGAGAAAGGCGACAAACTTCGCGCCTACAACCAGATTGTCGAGCTCTCGAAGCACCACACCGTCAGCCTCTTCTGCCTCAGCCATCAGCGCGTCTCCGAAGAGCAGATATCAGCCCTGCGCCCCTACTGTGCCGACATCCGTGTTGTGCACCTCAACCGCATCGTATGCTACTGCCACGTCGTGCGCAACTGGTTCACCGCCCGCTCCCTGCAGATCGGCTATTGGCAGACCTCCCGCGCCCGCCACGCCTACCGTTCTTTCGAACGCAAAATCCAGCCCGACATCGTCTACAACCAGATGGTCCGCACCATGTACCTCGTATCCCGCTCCAAATATCCAAAAGTCATGGACTTCCAGGACGCCCTCTCCATGAACACCGAACGCCGTATGGATCACAGCCGCGGACTCTGGCGCTACATTCTCCACTACGAATTCAAAATGCTCCGCGCCGCCGAATACAAAGCCTTCTCCATCTTCGACGCACTCACCATCATCAGCGAAACCGACGCCGACGCCATACCCCACAAACGCAACCTCGACATCGCCATCGTCCCCAACGGTGTCGACTTCGACCACTTCACCCCACTCATGAAAGTGGATAGAGTGGATAGCAGTCCGGGTCAAGTGCTACCCACTACCCACTACCCACTACCCACTCATTTCGACATCTGCTTCTGCGGCAACATGGCCTATGCGCCAAACGTCAACGCCTCCAACTACCTCGTGTCGCAAGTCATGCCCCTCGTCTGGCAGCGCCGCCCCCAGACCACCGTCCTTCTCGCCGGAGCCTCCCCCAAACACAGCGTCTCCCGCCTCGCCGCTGCCGACCGCCGCGTCACCGTCAGCGGCTCCCTGCCCGACATACGCGCCGCCTACGCCGCCTCATCCATCTTCGTCGCACCCATGCAGATTGGTTCCGGCCTCCAAAACAAACTTCTCGAAGCCATGTCCATGCAGCTCCCCTGCGTCACCACATCCATCGCCAACGCCGCTCTCGGTGCTCAGCCCGGCACCCACATCCTCGTCGCCGACACACCCCAGACCCTCGCCGACGCCATACTCGACCTCCTCCAAGACCCTCAGCTCTCCTCGTCCATAGCACAACAAGGCAACACCTTCGTCCGTCAACACTTCGGCTGGCCACAAGCCGTCGCCAAATTAGAAACCATCCTCAATGAAGTCCTGGAATCCAAACAAACAAGGTAAATTCCGCAACGAGATAGCCTCCGAAAGCCAACCCCCAAAACGCCTTTCCCCTCAGGAAAGAAACACCTTCTCCACGGATACAATCCCCGAGAAGGCCATCCTCGTCAGCGTCTGCGCCGGCCTGCAAACCATCGAGCGCACACAAGAATACCTCGCCGAACTCGCATTCCTCCTGCAAACCGCCGGCGGCGTCGCCGTCAAACAGGTCGTCCAAAAACTCGATCGCCCCGACACACGCACATACGTCGGCAGCGGCAAACTCGACGAAATAAAAGAATACAAACAGGCACTCGACGCCGACATCATCGTCTTCGACGACGAACTCTCACCCGCGCAGCTCCGCAACCTCGAAAAAGAACTCCAATGCCGCATACTCGACCGCACCACCCTCATCCTTGACATCTTCGCCAAACGCGCCAGAACATCCATCGCAAAAACCCAGGTCGAGCTCGCACAGCTCCAATATATGCTGCCTCGCCTCACCAGAATGTGGACCCACCTCGAACGCCAGCGCGGCGGCATAGGCATGCGCGGACCCGGCGAAACCCAGATTGAAACCGACCGCCGCCTCATAAAAGAAAAAATCAGCCTCCTCCGCCAGCAGCTCGACTCCATAGACAAACAGAAAACCCTCCAGCGCAAAAACCGCGAATCCCTCGTCCGCGTCGCACTCGTCGGCTACACCAACGTCGGCAAATCCACCCTCATGAACCTCCTCTCCAAAAGCGACGTCTTCGCCGAAAACAAACTCTTCGCCACCCTCGACACCACCGTCCGCAAAGTCGTCGTCGCCAACCTCCCCTTCCTCCTCACCGACACCGTCGGCTTCATCCGCAAACTGCCCACCCAACTCGTCGAAAGCTTCAAAAGCACCCTCGACGAAGTCGTCGAAGCCGACCTCCTCCTCCACGTCGTCGACATATCACACCCCGACCACGAATCGCAGATAGCCGCCGTCAACCAGACACTCACCGAGATAGGGGCCATAGACAAACCAACCATACTCGTCTTCAACAAAATCGACGCCTATACCTACATCCAGAAAGACGAAGACGACCTCAGCCCAATGACGCGTGCCAACTGGACTCTGCCCATGCTGCAGGAAAGCTGGGAAGCCAAGCAGGGCAAATCCGTCTTCATCAGCGCCGCTAAACGCGAAAACATCGAGCTGCTGCGCAACATGCTCTACGAAGAGGTGAAGCGCATACACGCCGTGCGCTATCCTTACAACAATTTTCTTTATTGATTGGCATGCAGCGCGTCGTAGACGGCGCGTGCTTTTGACGGACCGATGGCTGCCGCGAGGTCGTCGAGGGTTTGGATGCCTATCTGCTTGACAGAACCGAAGCGCAAGAGCAGGTCGTGTGCCGTTTTTTGTCCGATGCCCGGTATGTCGGTCAGCGAGGTGCGGAAGGTGCCGCGCGAGCGTTTGTCTTTGTGGAAAGTGATGGCGAAACGGTGCACCTCGTTCTGTATCTGCTCCAACAGATGGAAGACGGCATCTGTCGGCTTGAGCTGCACTACACCGATGCTGTCCGTGTTTTGTCTGAATGTCAGCAACTCGTTGGTGCGGTGGCGGTCGTCTTTGGCCAGACCGGCAATGGGTATATCGAGGCCGAGCTGGTCGACTATCACCTCGCGTGCCACATGCATCTGTCCCTCGCCGCCATCGACTATCAGCAGGTCGGGCAGGCGCCCGCCTTCATCGCTGAGCCGTTTGTAGCGTCGATAGATGACTTCAGCCATAGAGGCATAGTCGTCGGGGCCTTCGACGGTCTTGATGTTGAATTTGCGGTATTCGTTGCGGTTGGGTTTGCCAGCCGTGAAACGTACCATGCCTGCCACCGGGTAGGCTCCCTGTATGTTCGAGTTGTCGAAGCATTCTATCTCCATAGGCATCGAAGGCAGCTGCAGTGCCTGCTGCAGGCGCTCGAGCGTGCGGACGGCTTGCGGTGCGGCGTCGCCCTGGGTGAGGGCGCGCTGGTGGCGGCATTGCTTTTGGTAGCTTTCGACATTGCGCATCGACAGTTCGAGCAGCTTTCGCCGGTCACCGCGCGGGTCAGTGTTCTGGTGCAGGTAGTCGTCGGGCAGGTCGGGCACTGCGACGGGCAGTATCACTTCGCGTGCAGTGCTCTGCGTTTGTTCGTGCAGGGCGGGCACGACGGTGGAAAGTATCTCGGCGTCGCTCTCGTCAAGCTGTTTGCGTATCTCGTTGTTGATGCTATAGATGATGGCGCCGTGCTTTATGCGCAGCATGTTGACCCATGCGTAGCGGTCGTCGCTGAGGATGGAGACCACGTCGACGTCGCGCACGTTGGTGTCTACCACCGTGGAGCGGCTTTGGTATTCCTCGAGCAGGTGTATCTTGCGTTTCAGGGCTTCTGCCTCTTCGAAGCGCAGGTCGGCGGCGGCATCGAACATGCCACGTTTCATATCTTCAACGATGTCGCCGAAGTCGCCTTTCAATATGCGGCGTATATTCTCGATGGTGGATTGGTAGTCTTCGTGGCTCTGCAGACCTGCGCAGGGGGCACCGCAAAGGCCTATCTGGTGTTTCATGCAAGGCCGGTTGCCCATAATATTGCATGTGCGATACTGGAAGAGCTGCCGTATGATGTCCTGCAGCTCGCGCAGTATGCGTCCGTTGGGGTAGGGCCCGAAGTACTGCCCTTTGATGCCGTGCCGCCGAGTGTAGAGCAAGCGAGGGTAGGGCTCGTCTGTGATGCAAAGGTAAGGGTAGGTCTTGTCGTCTTTGAGCATCGAGTTGTAGCGCGGCTGGTAGCGCTTGATGAGGCTGTTCTCCAGCAGCAGGGCATCGACCTCGGTGGCCACAACGGTCACACGTATGTCGCGTACCGAGCGCACGAGCATTTTTATCTTGGGCGATTTGTCGTCGTAGTGCGAGAAGTAGCTGCTGACGCGACGCTGCAGATTGCGTGCTTTGCCTACATAGATGACCTTCCCGTCCGAGTCGAGGTGCTGATAGACGCCGGGACTCTCCGGGATGGTTTTCAGCCGCATGGCTATGTGCTCAATGGCTGGATTTATAGACGAGTCTATCATAGGTCGTCGTAGTCGACCTTGGTGTTCTCTATGTAGAGGCGCACGGAGCGCACTCCCTCAAGGTCGTACTGGCTTGTGCCTTGTCCGATTTCGATGCGGTGGGTGCCGGTGCCGTTGAAGCTGAAGAAGGGGCGCACGCGGCGCTGCACCACGCGGTAGCCGTCGGCTGTCATCTCGCCCTTCCAGCGGCCTTTCTCCTTGAGCGGCATGTCGGCGTAGAAGAAGCGGTGTTCGCCGCCCGGACTGTAGAGGTTGACCGTGAGCGGAAGCATGTCGTAGCGGAAGCGCGCCGTGTCGATGCTTACGGCTATGTCGATGTTGAAGTAGTCGTCCGTGTTGCTCAGGTCGATTTCGAACACTTCGGGACTGAACCGGTTCCATACGTTGCCCTCGAAAGTACGCTCGTCGTCTATGACGACCTTGCTGCCGCATGCGGCAAGCGTCAGCAGAGATATCAATAGTGAAATGTGTAGCGCTATATGTTTCATCTGTATTTTCAATTTTGTCTCTTTATTAATGCCTGCATAATTTGCACGGCATTAGTAGCGGCTCCCTTGCGTATGTTGTCGGCCACAACCCAGAGGTTGAGGCTGCATGGCTGCGAGGCGTCGCGGCGCACGCGACCCACCCACACTTCGTCGCGGTGGTGGGCCAGTATGGGCATCGGGTACTCGTTGCGCGAGGGGTTGTCGTATAGTATCACTCCTGGTGTATCGGCTATCAGGCGGCGCACATCCTCGATGTCGAAGTCTCGGCGCAACTCCACGTTGACTGCTTCGCTGTGGCCTCCCACCACGGGCACTCGCACCACTGTGGCGGTGATGGCTATCTCCGGGTCGGCATAAATCTTGCGTGTTTCGTCTATCAGTTTCTGCTCCTCGGTGGTGTAGCCGTCGGGCTGGAAGTCGCCCCCATGGGGGAAGAGGTTGCGGTGTATCTGGTAGGGGTAGGCGTTCTCCACCGCCTGTTTGCCGCTTTCCTCGGCCTCCAACTGCCTCACGGCCTTGATGCCTGTGCCCGTGATGCTCTGGTAGGTGGCTATCACCAAGCGGCGTATGCCGTATTCGCGCTCCAGGGCCGAGAGGGCCAGCACCATCTGTATTGTGCTGCAGTTCGGGTTGGCTATGATTCTGTCGGTGGGCCGTACGGCGTCGATGTTCACCTCCGGCACCACCAGCGGCTTGTCGGCATCTTTGCGCCAGGCCGAACTGTTGTCTATCACCGTTGTGCCAACCTCGGCGAAGCGTGGTGCATACTCGCGCGATGCTGCCGCTCCGGCCGAGAAGATGGCGTACTGCGGACGTTCGGCTATGGCTTGCTCCACGCTGACCACTGTCAGCCGGCGCCCTGCGAAATCTATTTCTTTCCCGACGCTCTTCTCCGATGCGGCGGCTATTATCTCTTCGTTTCCGAAACCACGCTCGGCCAGCACCGTCAGCATCTCGCGTCCGACCAGCCCTGTGGCTCCAATTACTGCAATCTTCATCTTGTTATCTAATGAGTGTCACCGAGCCTTTGACCACCTTTGTTGTCTGCGGCTCGAATTCGTTGGTGTAGCGTATGATGTAGGCGTAGGCGCCCTGCGGGCAGGGTTCGCCGTCCATGTTGCGGCCGTCCCATTGGCAGTCGACTCCGCTGCAGCGGAATACCAGCTCGCCGAAGCGGTTGTAGACCATCATCTCCTGCTGCACGGTCTTGGTGCTGACCGAGCCGAAGGTGCTGTTGCCTGCCGGGTTGTCGGGTGTGAAGGCGTTGGGCATCCAGAATGTCTCCCTGCGGAAGGGTATGACAATGTGCGTCGAGTCGACGCAGCCGTAGGGACTTTGGGCCACCAGACGTATGTCGGCGCTGTCCATGTTGACTGGTATCGAGTAGTAGGCCACAGGCGATGTCTGGTCGGTACCCGTCGGGAAGTGCCATACGCGGCTGCTGCCGCCGGTCGAGATGTCGGTCAGCTCAACGTCGATGTGGTCGTAGTCGAAGTAGCTCAGGCTGCTTTTCAGCTTTGCCGTCAGCGGTGCCAGCGTGAAGTTGAGGTGCACTATCGAGTCGCAACCGTAGATGTTCACCGTGTCGTAGGTGGCTGTGTTGTTGCTTTCGGTGTACAGCTTGCCGTCTATCCAGCGTATGGGTTTGCAGTCCACAGTGTCGTGTGGCGTATGGCTGACGTCGAATACCGTCAGGTGCAGGTGGATAACGCTGTCGCATCCGGCCTCGGATTGCTTGTGGACCGTCGGCTCTGTTGTGGTTTTTGTATAGTTCTGGCCGTTGGCCTCCCAATGGAACGTCTCGCCGTCGCAGATGCCGTGGGGCTCTATCGTGTCGAAGTTGGGGAAGGTGCGCACTGTTATCGTGTCGTAGTTGGTGCATCCGCTGACGAAGTCGACAACCGCACGCACGTATATCGAGTCAATCTTGTTCTGAGGCAACTGCGCAAAGTTGGGGTCGGGCAGCAGTGTGAAGGCTGTGTCGTTGTCGCTCATCACAACCATCCCTTCGGGCAGGTCTTCCATCTGGCCGTTCAGAATGCGTTTGATGGTCCATGTGATGTTGGCCGGCTGCTGTATGTTGGTATAGTGGAGCCCGAGCTCCGTGTTGCCTCCCTGGCAGATGTTGAATGTCTGTGTGTATGCCGTGTTGTTTCCGGCCTGGTTGGCCGTCAGCTGCAGGGTGTTCACCGTGTCCATGCCCACCGTGATGGTGTCGAAGAGGTGGTACCAGTCTTCGTTGGCGTTCATGAAGCTGAGTTTGCAGACGTATTTGGATGTCATGTTCGGGCTGACGATGGCCTTGGTGAGGGTGGGGTGGTCGGGGTCGTGGCCCATGGCGAGGTAGTAGCCGTTGGTGTCGAGGGGGTTGGTGGTGAGGGTAATGGAGTCGCCGTTGGGCAACAGGCGGAACCAGATGCAGTTTCTTGCCGTCATGCCCTGCGGGGTGAAGCGGTAGGAGATCGTGTCAATGTTCGTGGTGAATACATTGCGTCCCGAAGGCCAGAAGGCGGCCGGCGAACCAGCCTGCACAAAATAGTTCGGGTCGCCCGGGGTCGTGCTCGGCTGCTGCGGTTGGGCCGTTGCATTCTGTATGCCGATCATCGCATCCGATGTCGTCGGGCAGCACCGACGTTGCTTGACATGCACCTCGATGATGTTCGAACCCTCATAGCAGACAATCTGATAGGTGCCCTTGTGGCTGTAGTCGCCGAAATTAGGGGCTTCTTTCCATGAACAGATAATCTTTCGGCATGGGAATTCGTCCTGAATGCCATAGTATATGCCGTCTATGCGGTTGGTTTCGCTGCCGACAAAGTGGCCCGGATGCGTGTCTTCCATCACGCCGTATATCGCATCCCGCATCCTTGCCTGGTTGAATGGGTCTGTGTGTTGCGAAGTCCCGTTCCAAGGCAGCTGGTTGTTGGAACTGAATGCCCATGGACAACTGTTTCCCGAACCAAAGTCCGACGGACTGCAAAACGTTACCAGTCCGTTCGCACCGATGCGGAACTGGTTCTTCCGTTGGCCGAAGAAGTAGAACGGATACGGAATGTTCGTGAAGTTGTCGGCAAATACGTCGTCGATACCGATCGGCATGCGTGTGCCCATCGAGAACGTCGGGTCTGGCGGGTTGTAGGGCACCTGTTCAACCAGGTACGTACCATTGAAGTACTGCACCGGGATGTAGGGCTCCGCTACAAGTTCCAGCGTGCGGTTGGCGCAGGTGACGGCAGTGTCCCATCCTGCCGCCCGATAGCGCGGATTGTTCACGTGGTCGTACTTCTGCTCGATCAGCACTTCGGGGCACGGACTCGCGGCGCTGTTGTTGAACGGCGTTGTCTGCGCCTTCGCTGCAGGCGCCATGGCCATCAGTGCCATAACGATCATTGCTGCTCTCTGTTTCATATTCGACATGATGTGAATGATTTATTTCAAAATTTAAACTTTAACCTCTAAACCTTAAATCTTAAACCTCAAACCTTAAACCTTAAACCTTAAACCTCTCACCTTATCAGCGTCACTGTTCCTTTCTTGATTTTAGTTGTATTTGGCTCGAAGCGGTCGGTGTAGCGGAGGATGTAGGCGTAGGCTCCCTGGCGGCAGGGTTGCCCGTCGAGGTCGGTGCCGTCCCACTCGCAGTCCACACCCTCGCATCGGAACACCAGCCGCCCGTAGCGGTCGTAGATGTACATTTCCTGCTGCACCAGCGCCTCGCTCCGGCTACCGAAGCGGTTGTTGCGCTCGAGGTTGTCGGGGGTGAAGGCGTTGGGCATCCAGATGTTCTCGCGGTGGAAGGGGATGCTTATGCGCGCTGTGTCGGTACAGCCGTAGGGGCTGTAGGCCACCATTGCTATGTGCGCCGTGTCCATGCTCACCGGCACCGTGAAGTGCGCCGTGGCTCCGCGCTGCTGCGCACCCGTAGGCAGCAGCCACAGGCATCCTGTGTCGCCCACTGTCTCGTCGGTCAGCACCACGTCGACATGGTCGTAGTCGAAGTGGTCAAGGTCGGCCGCAAGGCGCGCCGTCATCGGGTGCAGTGTGAAGTCCAGCTGCACTATCGAGTCGCAGCCGTACTGGTTCTGCAGGCGCACCGTGTCGGTGTAGTTGTTTTCCGTGTAGGTGTGTCCGTTGTGCCACGTCAGCGGTCGGCAGTCGTTGTGCACCTCCGTTGTGTGGCTGACGTTGTAGACCGTCAGGTCGAGATGCACCACGCTGTCGCATGCGTTCCCTGTCGCCAGCGTCACCCTCGGGGTCTTCGTGCTCTCGGTGTATTTCTGTCCGTTGAGGTGCCATGTCAGGCTCTCGCCTTGGCAGATGTGGTAGCGCTCCGTGGTGTCGAAGGTCGGGTTGACGAAGAGCACCAGGGTGTCGTAGTTGGTGCATCCGCTGACGAAGTCGACGATGGCCCGGAAGTAGATGGTGTCCACTTTGTGGTTGCCAATGGTGTCGGTTCCCGCCAGCGGCGGCAGGCGCAGCAGGCGTCCGTCGTCCACCAGTTCGTAGGCCGTCTCGGGCAGCTCGGTGCGCGCTCCGTCCACCATCCGCCATGCTTTCCATTCCACCCGCTCGGGGTACTGTATGTCTGTGTATTCCGTCCGCACGTCGCACGTCTGCCCGCGGCAGATGTTGAAGCGACGTGTGTCGCCCGAATGGCGGCCGCCGCTCAGGGCCTTCAGCTGCAGCGTGTTGATGGTGTCGATGCCTATCGCGATCGTGTCGTAGAGGTGATACCAGTCGCCGTTGGCGTTCATGAAGCTCAGCTTGCACACATATCGCGATGCGCAGCCCGGACTCACCAGCGCCTTTGTCAGCGTTGGATGCTCATCGTCGTGTCCCATCGGCATATAGTAGCCGTTGGTGTCCAGCGGGTTGGTGCTCAGCGTTATCGAGTCGCCGTTGGGCATCAGGCGGAACCAATAGCATGTCTTGCTCGTCGATCCCATCGGCGTGAAGCGGTAGGCCGCGCTGTCGAGCTGGGTGTTGAACATGTTTTTCCCTTCAGGCCAGAACGCGGCATCCGAGCCCGTGACCACGAAATAGTTCGACGCGAAAGTGTCGGCCGGCACCTGCGGCTGGCCTGTGGCGTTCTGTATGCCGATGATGCCCATGCCGTTCTGCCAGTTGGTGTTCACGCCGCGGTGTTTGACGTGCACCTCTATGATGTTCGACCCTTCGTAGCACACTATCTGGTATGTGCACCGGTTGTTAAGGTTGCTGCCGCCGGGGTAGGTCGGTATGCCGTTCCACGAGCAGATGATTTTGCGGCAGGGGAACTCGTCCTGTATGCCGTAGTAGATGCCCTGCGTCCCGCTCAGGTAGCCTCCGATGGGGTGTGTGTCTTCGTAGATGCCGTAGATGGCATCGCGCATACGCGCCAGCGGCACGTAGCCGCTGCCCTCGTAGTAGGTGCTCGGAGCGCCGCTTTTGCCGTTGGGCCACGGCAGACCCGCCGTGAAGGCATAAGGGCATGCGTTGCCGCCGCCGAACTGGCTGGTGGCAAA
>JAFVWV010000045.1 GCA_017501495.1 Bacteroidales bacterium
CCGCTAGCGGTCATCCTGAGCCAGGATCAAACTCTTCATTGTAAGAATTGCTTGTTTTACCTTCTTTGACTCGTTTTCGTGTCCGTCGCCCGCCCCTCGGCAGGCAACCTGACACACGCTATCTCTATCTTCTCATCCGTTTCAATGCACTCGCGCTTTCAACACACTTTTCAACATACCTGCTCTCCCGTCGAAAGCGAGTGCAAAGATACAACCATTTTCCATTCCGGCAAAATATTTTTTCAAAAATTTTTACCAAACACCCATAACTACACTGTGAATGAAATGTTTGCAAAACAAAAAATTTTTCGGCACCGACGGAAAACACCCCCGCAAAACACCCCTTGGCAACCGCAAATAGGCTTTTTTTTGACTCTCAAAAATCAAAAAAAGCCATTTTTTGTGCAATATCGCTATAATTTACTAAAAATCAATCTATAACAAACAAAAAAGCGGTATGTTCCAATGAGCATACCGCTTTCTTTATATACTATATTTATACGTGTCACTTACGTTTGAGCCAACGGTCGATAATTTCTTCTGTTTCGCGTGTGCGGAGGATAACCATAGCCATACGGTTGTTTTCTTGAGGCTCATATTCAGTGATGCCACCCACAGGCACCACCAAAAGTTGGTTACCGCTGACGCCAAAGTGGTTGACCAACATGTTATAGGCGGCCTCGCAACGGCGTTCGGACAGCCACTGGTTGTGGCGAATAGTACCTGTGGCCGAGTCGGCAGCACCTATAATATAGTATTCAAGAGTATCCTCCAGTTCGTTCAAGTCGCGAGCGAAATTCTGCAGGCGCTTGCGGCCGTTGTAGTCAAGTTCATAGCGGTCGAGCTGGAAGTATACGATTGTGGCCGGTAGGTTGAGTACATCGTTGGCTATAATCAGCTCCTCGAGCACATTGCTCGGCACATGGCCTACCGCAGCGCGGGCGGAGTCGAGCTGACGCTGCAGGTCTTCAAGCTCGTTGTTCATGGCAACAAGCTTTGTCGAGTCGCCAGCCGCTTTTTCGCGAGACATATTCTCCACCGAGTCAATCTGTGAGTTGAGCCGTTCGATACGGCCGTTAAGGTTGCTGACCGTGTTACGGGTGCCGAAAGCGATGAATTCGTGGTTCACTTTTTCACGGCGGCTCTTTCTGGTATACGGATTATACTTGGTGACGTTGCTCAGCAGGTTGAAGCGGGCGCCGATGTTGAAAGTCGGGATAATGTCGAATATCGAATACGAGTTGTCGTAGGGAGACCAGTCCCAAGTGGACTCGGAACCGAAGAGTTCCACTCTGGCGTTAATCGAGAAGTTCTTGCTAAAAGAGTACTCGGCGCCGATGCCAAGGCTGAATGCCAACTCCCAGTTGTGTCGGAAGTCGCCTATTTCGTGGTCGCCGCTACGAGGATTGCGCTGATTGCCGTAAAGCATTGACATACCGAGACCGATGGGACTGAATATGTGCCACTGGTTGCGGCGACCGGCTTCGTAGCCTTGCACAAAGTTGGTCCAATCAAGGGTGACAAACCCGAGCAATGCCAAGGCATGAGCGTGGAACGGATTGTAGCCGTTTGCATTTGTGTCGTCGGCGAGTCTGTCGACGAATGGCTGCAGGCCGTATTTCGTTTGTCCGTCGACATTGAATGCCGACAGGCGAAGCGAGACCGACAGGTCAGGGATAACCCATTTACCAATTTCGACGTGTCCGTTGAAGTTCAACTTATTATGTCGAGCAGACGAAATAAGTTCGTTGCCCATAAACGTCTGTATACCACCACCAGTGATGATATACCAGTTGTCGAAAGGCGATGCGATGATATACAAAAGGGTATCGCGGTCAGCGCCAAGGGCGAATCCTCTGCGGCGGAATTCCTGGGCCGACAGGCTCGAAAGAGCAGTAATAAATAGTGCCGCAAGTATTAACAGTCTTTTCATGAATCTTTTTTGTCAGTCATTTTTTTTTGTTAATATATTCTTTATTTTACCTTTTCCACCTTGCGTGTCTTCGTTCTCCTCATCGGAGCCGTAGCCGTAACCATAGCCGTAGCCATAACCGTAACCGTAGCCATAGCCATAACCGTAACCATAGCCGTAGCCATAGCCGTACTTACGCTCTATCGGCAAGAGTTTCTTGTAGCGAACGTCGTTGAGCAGCAGTGCCATATTTGGGAAGGCGTGTTCTTGGTACAGGTTTTCGATATCGGCGAGCATACGTTTGTCGAACTTGCCGTGACGGATGACAAAGATGGTGTTGTCTACAAGGTGTTTTATTATATCTGTATCGACAACCAGGCCCGACGGTGCGGTGTCGAAAATGATGTAGTCGTAGTTTTCGCGCAGTTCAGCCACAAGCTTGTCCAGGCGGCCGTTGCCCAGCAGCTCTGTCGGGTTGGGAGGTATGGGGCCTGTGAAAATGCCGTCGACCCCAGACATGATAAGGTCGTGTTTAACGATGTTCTGCCAATCGTCGGTCTTGCCGACGAGGTAGTTGGAAAGACCGGCATGGCGGCGCGAATAGAACTGGCGGGTAAGCGAACCGCGCCGCAGGTCGAGGTCGAGCACGATGACCTTCTTGCCTGCGATGCCGAGGCTGGCCGCAAGATTGGACGAGATGAATGTCTTGCCCATGCCCGGCATCAGCGAGGTTATCATATACACCCTTGACTTTGATGCGCCTGTGTTGGTGCCGAGGAAGTCGACCTTGGCCCTCAGCAGACGGAACGACTCCGTCATCGTGCTGTTGTCGTTGTTGTGTACAACAATAGGAGCGTCTTCGTCTTTCGGGCGTTCTGGTATCTCGCACAGGAACGGCGCCGAGGTGCCTCGCATCACATCGTTGTAATACTTGACCTTGGTGTCGAACAGACGACGGATAAAGAATACCGCGACCGGAACCAGTAGGCCAATCAGCAGACCCATCAAGGTCGTGCGGCTCTCGTTGGGAGCTACGGGTGCGCGATTGACACGCGCTGCATCCAGTATTTTGCCGTTGGGCTCGATTGAAGGCTGACTGATCATGAGCTCCTCGCGACGGCTGAGGAGGTGCAAGTATAGCTCTTCCTTGATTTTCTGAAGGCGTTCGAGGTTTTCGATATACAACTGCTGCTGCGGCACCTGGCTCATTTTGCTGCTGGCAGCGTCGGCAGCAATCTGTGCCTCGGCGATGCGTTCCTGCAGCACGCCGACATACACATCCAGCAGTGTGTTCATATTGCCGCGGATGGTGTTCAGTTCGTCGGCCAACTGGCGCACATGCGGGTTGTTCTGGCTGCGATACTGCTTGAGGTCGAGCACCAGGGAGTTGTGCTGCTGGATGAGCTGCATGATGTGCTCATCGTCGATACCCACGTTGTTTGGTATCAGTCGTGCATCCTCGCCGCTTTCGTTGCTTTGGATGAGATAGCGAGCAGTGGAGAGCTGTTTCTTCAGCCGCTCGATTTCGGTCGAGCTCTGGATGCTCGAAGCGAGGTAGGTCTGTCCGTACGACGACAGGTCGAGCAGCTGGTTGTCGCGCTTGAAGGCGGCAAGCGCGTTCTCCTGTATGCCGAGGTCGGAGTGCAGCAACGACAAGCGCTGGTTGATGTAGTCGTATGTGTAGGCGATGATGCGCTGTTTGTCTTTGATGGCGTCTTCGTTGTAGACGCGGATGGCTTCGTTGATGACGGCGGCGGCACGGAGCGGCGAGGCGTCGCGCAGCGAAATGTTGATGATGGTGTTGAAGTCGTCGTCGCGGAAGACCGACATCGCGGCGCGATAGTAGTCGGCGGCGCCGTTGAGACTGCTGTGCGTCACACGGATAGGCGTACCGATATAGCTTTCGGCCATGAACCACGTCTTCTGCACAACCATACGGCCGAACGGCATGGCCACTGTGTCGCCAAAGTGGATGTTCATCGGCTCATAGTCGGGCAGGCTCACGCTCACTGTTTCCTCATCCACGGCCGTCATTTCGAGGCTCACATAGTCTTCGTCGCCGTTGTCGATGAAACTGACCGTGAAGGGGCTTTCTCCGTAGAGGTCGCGTGTGCGGTTGGCCAGTCGGGTTTTGTATGTGTAGGTTTCGTTCAGTTTCAGGTTCTTGGCCACCTCGAGCATGGCTTCTTTCGACGAGAAAATCATCATCTCGTTGTTGATGTTGCTGTTGTAGAGCGAGCGGGTTGCAAACATGTTTTTCACCGTTGCCTCACGCAGCATGTTGTCGCTGGTATTGCCACTGGACGACCCTTTGATGAGCAGGCGGGCACTGCTGGCGTAGACGCGGTTCTGATGGTGCACCCAATAGCCGGCCACGGCAGTTCCCACCAAGCCGCACAGCAACAGCCAGTGCAGGTTGCGCAAGACGATGAAGAGCACGTCTTTCACGTGTATCTTCGGCCCGGTCTTGTCGTCCAGAAACGAGGTGTCGGTGTTTGTCGTATTGTCTGCCATAGAGTTTGTTTTGAGTTTTGGGTCGGGTGGTTATTTATTGAGTGTCCGCAACATCATCACCGAGGTGATGAGCGATGCCGCCGAGAGCATCGTCGAGGCGATGCCCATCCAATAGGTCAACTCCGTACGGGCTGTGCCGGTATTTACGCCGTCGGTGATTATGATGTCGTTCTGCTGAAGCATGAAGAAGGGGTCGTTGAACACGTCGCTCGAGCGGGGGTCGAGGTAGCGTGTCACCATCACGCCGTCGACCTCGCGCATGACGGCAATGCGGTCGCGACGCGTATAGTTGTCGAGGCCGCCCAGAAGGGCCAGCGCCTCGAGGAATGTGCAGCGCTCATTGGTGATGGTAATCACGCGTCCGGCACCGGCGCCAAGATAGAAAATCTTGAAGTTGCTGAAGCGGACCGACACGAACGGGTCTTCGACATAGCCGCCGCTCTCGAGCAAGGCGGTCAGCGTGTCCTGAAGCTTCAGCCGCGTGAGGCCGGCAACATGCAGGTGTCCGAGGACGGGAAATTCGATGTCGCCGTTGACATCGACCAGATAACCGCGGCCATTCCGCTCCTGCGCCTGGGCATTGAAGGGCTTTGACAGCTCCTCCTTGGGGCTGCTGACCACAATGCTCAGCTCATCGGCCGGAGCAATGCGGGCCTCGAAACGGTTTTCAAGTTCTATCTGGCTCCCGTGGGTCATGTCTTGCAGATAGTTGACGCGCCTCGGCGTAACACACGAGGTCATCAGCATGGCAAGCCCGATTAATATAATATAGACGCGATGTTTCATAAATACGCAATTAAACGGCGAAATGATATAAAAATTGTGCTTTTCAGAAAAAAAAAAACGTTAAAAAATGTTAAACATTATTAAAGCGAGCCAAACCGCTGAAAAAGCAAAGTCGAAAAATGACCCCCAATTTTATTCAAAACTGATTATCAACATTATATACCAACCCATAAAAGCACATCTTGCCTCGTTGTACGCTATATGTACGCTACTTGTACAGTACTTGTACGTTTATAAAGCGTACATATACTGTACAAGTACTGTACAAGTACTGTACAACGGCCGAACCGGTAGGGTAGAAAACCGGTATCAAATGGCTCTAAGAATGCTGTCGAGAACAGCCTCGGCAGCATGGCCGTCGCCAAAGTCGCCGATTGAGGCAGGTACAACGTTCCACATGGCTTTGGCACAAGAAACTATACTGTCTCTTGATGCGCCTGAAAGGGCAGCAGCGCCGCAGTCGACGAGTTCGGTCCATTCGGTCTCGTCGCGCAGCACGACACAAGGGCGGCTGCTGAAGAAAGCCTCCTTCTGCAGCCCACCGCTGTCGGTCATCACAAGCCTCACTCGGCGTAGCACGGCGAGGGTTTCGAGATACGAAAGCGGCTCAACAAAGTGAATGCACTTAAAAGCCATGCTTTCAAGATGTTGTCGCGTGCGAGGGTGCACCGGGAAAAGTACCGTTGCGCCGAGGGCGGACGCAGCCGCCTCAACGCCTGATAGTATGGTTGTTAGCCTCTGCGGAGCGTCGGTATTGAAGTTGCGGTGCACAGTGAGCAGGATATCCTCGTTGCCGCCCGGGTCGTGGCTCTTTGCCACGGGGGCATACCGCAGCACATTGTCGAACATCACGTCGCCGGAATGGACTATCATTTCACTACGAAACCCCTCGTTTCTAAGGTTTTGCACGGCAGTCAGCGTAGGAGCGAATAGAAGCGACGAAGCATGGTCGGTCAACACGCGATTGAGTTCCTCCGGCATCGATCGGTTGAACGACCGCAAGCCCGCCTCGACATGCATCACAGGCACCCCCAGTTTGGCTGCGGCCAACGCGCCCGCAAGGGTCGAGTTGGTGTCGCCGTAGACAAGCACGGCATCGTAACGTTCTGCAAGCAAGACATCTTCGACCCCCTTCAGCATCGCCGCTGTCTGGGTGCCATGCGAGCCGCTGCCTACGCCGAGGTTGTAGCGCGGCGCAGGTATATCGAGTTCGCGGAAGAAACGTGCCGACATGGCATCGTCGTAGTGTTGACCCGTGTGCAGCAAGTCCTCCCCCACCCTGCCGGCAAACGACTGCCTTATGGTATGAGATATGGCTGCCGCCTTGATAAACTGCGGCCGTGCGCCGACAACGGTTAGTATTTTCAGCATAACAATCTATTTTTGAGTTAGAACCACAAGGCGTTTGGCAATATTCTTGCCCCATTGCATTCCGGCCTCGGCGGCCCACGCCATACCGACAGGCATCCATCGTTGTGGATGAGTATTGAGCAACAGTGCCTTGCGGTGTATCGGATGTCCTATCTGCTTGAGAGCTTGGATGATATCGTCGGTCGTATGGAAGCTCAGCCCATCTTGCTCCCAACGTTCTTGACATCCGGGCACCTTGTCGCGCACGCTGACGCGGTAACCGTCCCAGCGGCGGCCGGTGTCGGTGAGGTAAAGGGTATGGCTGAAATCGGTGTCGAGCATCGGCTCATAGGTGATGCCAAGGTTATGTATATCATGCTGTTTCCAAATATCTTGGCTATTCCACGGCGACCGAGGGCTGCCATGGGCGCAAGCTGTCTCAACCGGAGCCAGGGAGCGCAGCCGCTCCAGGTTGCGGCAGAAGTCACGATAGGCAGCATCGACGTCTCCGTTGCAGGTGGTCAGGCTCTCATAGTGATAGCCCACAGAATGCCCCAACGACGCTATGGCCTTGATAGTATCGCCGTGAGTATCGAAGTGCATGGAGCGGAATAATACGTGGCACCGACTCCAGCTTCGGCTTCGACCTTGGCAATGCGCAGCGAACGCTCGGGATAGAGGTCTACATCATGCCTGATTCTATGGTCTTTATGATGCTTTAACGCATCAAGCAGCTCGTTGTATTTCTCAATGGTGAAATCCATCAGCATTTAAGATTTTCGATAAAGGATGTGAAGAAAGACGCCACATCAATCTTGTCGTCGAGCATGCGCTGCCGACGCTTTTGGTAGTCTTCGCGCAGACTGTCAGAAGCAAGCATTGCGCTGACAGTGGAATAGAGCAACTCAGGCTGCGAGGTGGCGATGCCGACGGTGAGGTGGTACTTGTGTTCGAGTTCTTCGAGCACACCGATGCGACCGGCAAAATCGTTGAAACGCACCGATGGGGTGCCGAGCATGGCAGCCTCGACGGCCATACTCTGACTGTCGCCGATATAGATTTTTGCGAAAGCCATGATGTGGTGTATGTCAAGAGGGTTGATCTGGAGCCGGTGCGCTTCAAGCTCGTCGGGCAACGGGCGCTCCGAGGTGATATAGACCTCGCCGTGCGGCGAGAGCATGTCGACCAGATGGCGCGCTATTGCATCGGTGATGCCATGGGCATTGGCGCTTACATCGTGATAGGCGTTGAGTTGTGCGAACCGCAGCAGGAAATAGGGCCGGTCGTGCGGGAAGTAACGGTCGACCACAGAGGGGTCGGGGGTGAACCGAAGCGGATGCAAATATGCAAGTTTGTGGAAACCCGCATAGTGTGTTGTCTTGCCTTCGAGAGGGCCATTGTTGCACGATACCGGCGAAAGGTACTGGTCTGCAAAGGGTTTGACTGCTTTTATAAACTGAGGAACGATTGCTGCATCGTCTTCAGCCATCACCACCGAGCGTCGCCGCAGCAGCCACGCCACCTGTGCCACTTCGGGAGTGGAGCCGACCAACACATCAACCTTGTGTGAAAGAGAGAAGCAAAACACCCTCCACAGTCTGAGCATCAGCGTGAAAGGCGACTTCTTGCCAGAAGGGAGAATATTGACATACGGCATGCCGGACTCTTTCAGCAGCTCTTCGAGTATGTCCTTCTTTCGGATGAGGACATACGTCTGATGACCATCGCGCTGCAGGTCAGCGATAGTGTTCTTGTACATGTGGAAATGGGCGGGATGGCCCAGTTGGAAAAGGACTCTCATAGCTGTTTGATAACCTTGGCCGGAACACCGGCCACTAAAGTGCGAGGCGGTACATCGCGGGTGACTACCGCGCCGGTGGCGATGACAGCCTCGTCGCCGATAGTGACACCGTAGATGATTGTTACGTTGGGCATTATCCACACCCGGCTACCGATATTGACGGGTTTGACTGTGAGTGGATATACTTCTTTGAGAGGAGTCCGGGTTGGTATGCACCCATGCGCTGTGATGGTGCAACGGTCGCCGATGGCGGTGTCGTCGCCGATGACAATTTGCTCTGGGAAGGCGCGGTCGAAGAGACAGTCGTGGCCTATGTATACTCTCTTCCCGACATGCACTCCGCTCCAGCGGTACATTTTGGCCCGCCAACCCTTGAAGGGGATGAAAAACATAAGGCGCGACAGGGAGAAGCGCCACAGTTGGATGAAGGTGTACTTTGCACGGCCTCCAAGACTGTCGAGGCCATGATATTGCAATATCTCTTTGCTGGGCATAGGACTATTCGTCTATGATGGTGAGACGTTTGTTATTATGCATCAACGGTATATCATCTACCACAGAAACCGAAACAGGCACACCAAGAAGCGACTGCCAATGGTCGACGATATAGCGCTCGATGTCTTGATTATAAAGGTCGTTGACTACAAGGCGGAACATGATGCTGCCGTCGTGGCGTTTCACCACCTGGTAGGATTCGACAGACCGTCTTGTCGGTCGATCGTCCTCTTGGAAGAAACCGACAAAATTGTGCACCGTATAGCGTCCTCCCTTGGTATCGATGAGGGTCTCGCATTCGCGGCCCATGATGCGTATTATCTGTCCGTTGCAGACCTCGACGAGGTCCTGTGTGTCGTAGCGGACAAATGGATGTGCAAGGTTCC
Source organism: Bacteroidales bacterium (assembly GCA_017501495.1). Lineage (GTDB taxonomy): Bacteria > Bacteroidota > Bacteroidia > Bacteroidales > P3 > Colimorpha. The sequence continues at coordinate 9,245 of JAFVWV010000045.1, forward strand.
AGAAGTCGGTGCTCACCACACGGCCAATGCCGTCGACCACAGGATGGTTGCTATCGTCGAGCACTTCGATGATGCCGTAGTAGCCGCACACACGATAGCCGTCGTGGGCTGGAGTCTCGTAGGTGTTGGGGGTCCCCTCGCAGCTGTAGGAATCGATGACGTCGCAGCCAAAAGCCTTCTCGATTTCGGCCCTATAAGGCGCAGAGAGTGTGGAGCCAGTGGTGAAGACATGCTGCGGCTGGAATGAGTAGCCCGGGTGACTGTTGCGGTAGCGCGCCAGCAGATAGAGCGGCACGGGATATGAGCGAATATATCGGGGACGACTGCATTCAATCTCCGTCAAGATAGATTTCAGAGTCTCGTCGTCGACAGAGAAGAACGGCACATAGATGCAATTGTTCACTCGGTCCTGCAGGGTTTTCAACCGGCCATGGCGTACACCGTTGGCAATCTTCATGTAGCGGTCGCCCAGTTTGTATCCAGCCTGATACCAGGTGCGCAGTTTGGCAGCGGTGTTCACGGAGTCGGAACGGCGGCATGTATAGAACGAGAACGGCTCGCCGGTGCTGCCACTGCTGCGGGCATCAATACGCTCATTCGCGGGGTAATGTTCGGCGGCGAAGCGGGCGATGCCTTCACGCCGCATGAGGGCCTTGCTCACTATAGGCAATTGGTTCAAACAGGCCGCATCAGGACTTATACCGCTGGCAGCAAACCACTCACGGTAGAAAGGTACCTCGGCAGCAGCAAAACGCAGCAGCCGGTGCAGTTGCTCCTCTTGGTAAGCAGACATCTGCTCCGGTGTCCATTTCTCGGCTTGGCGCAAACGGCGCAAATCGCCATAGACATGCTCGCCACGAAGCAGGTCGCTCAACGGAAGTATTATCTTCTCATGCAGAAAGGCCATAGGCTTTATATATTGCTTCTCGGATAGATTCCCAACGGTATTGCTCCACTATGCGCCGCGCCTGCATTGTGATGGCCAGGGCCACCGTCGGATTCTCGACAGCCCAGAGCATCTTCTGTGCCAGCTCGGCATCGTTGTCGCTCTCGAAGAGCAATCCGCTGCGGCCGTTCTTAATCATATATGGCACTCCACCGACATTGGACGAAATGACCAACAGGCCGGCATTCATGGCTTCCAGAAGCGACACCGGCATATTATCCACTTTCGGCGCGGAAAGAAGCACGTCGGAGTTCGCCAGTTGGCGGAATATCTCGCTGTTGTCGACACGACCAGTAAAAGTCACGTTGCGAAGTCCCATATCATCGGCCATACGCACAAGCTCGGCATGCAGCGAACCGTCGCCGACGAGTGTCAGGCTGGCATCGCCTATCTTGGCCTGGACACTGCGGAAAGCGCGCAAAATACATGGAATATTATACAACTCTTCATGAGCTCTGGTACAAATATATCGTGGGGCAATAGTTTCGCGCTGACGGAAATGAGCAGCATCGATATCGACGATGTTCGGAATAACCGTGCACGGCAAACCATAGCGACTGAAAACGCCTTCAGTGAAACCGCTGAGGACAATATTGCAATCGGTCTGCGACAGCACACGTTTTACGAGACGCGTCCGCTTGGCAAAGAAACCTTCGGCGCCGCCGCCATGATAAGTAAGCACCACACGTTTATGTGCTTTGCGACCGGCATACACAGCCATGACTGCCGGCAAGAATCCCCACCCGGAACAACAATGCACATGCAAAACATCATAGTCGCGAGCCAAGTTCCTGAGTTTGCGCGGCAAAGACAGTCGTTTCAAAGCAGACCCCTTGATGTTGAAGACATCTACATCATGGCCTTCCTTCCGCAGGTGCTTTTGTAGCTCTTCCACCTGACCCGAGATGCCACCGACCCCAGGTCGATAATTACATACCAATAGGATCTTCATACTAAAAGAGCCCTCGGGAACCAAGTTTGAAGAACGCCCACGCGAATGCCATCACAGGGACAATCCAGTACCATATCTTGATGAACCGGTAATTCTTTGCATTCAGCTGTGTAATTCCATAGGCCGCCATGATAAGCAACATGGGCAGGCCTGGCAACAAGAAGCGCTCCGAATTTGCAAATCCGCTCATGGAAATGATACCAAGGTAAGCAATAACAAAACTGCCTATAAGTGAAAGATTCCGCCAGTTCTTGGTGATGAAGAGTGCGCTGAATACGGCGATGAGTACAAATCCTCCGAGGAAGTTACGTACGTAGTTACCTCCGCTGAGCATCTGCTGGGTGTACTGTTCATCGACATCGACCATTGTCGGGAACGGAAGCACGAACATCACAGGGGCCATCACGGTTCCTGTTGCATATTTTGCCCATTGGTTACCTTTCTCAGTTTGGGCCATGCGTTTATTGGCCTGGTTTGTGTCTTTTTCTTCAATATATCCTTCGAGTTCCGTCATGATAACGCCTCCTGTCAGCGTTAATGCTGCAAGAACGCCCCATCCGATGAGCATAATGCGTTTCTTCTTTCCGATGACGGATGTGTTGGTGAAAACAAGAGCAGTGACAAAAGAGAATACTGCGGCCGCGCCCAATACAGTGCGGAAGGTAAAGAGGCTTATTGCAAGTAATACAGGGAGGGCAATGGTGAGGACATTGTATTTCTTGCTTCGTAACAAGTAGTCGGCACGTTCCAGATAGGCTACCATCAAGAAAATCATAAAAGCTTCCTTCATATGCAGACCGCAGTAGAATATCAGGTTGGGCATGAAGCAGACAAAGATGGCCGCCAGGCGGCCCCCTTCTTCCCCAATATTTCGTTTGGCCAATAAGTATATAAGCGGTACGGCGGCGGCGCTAAAGACTGAGTTGATAAGGCGGGGAAACAAGATGTTTTCTCCGAAGATTTTTGCCAGGAAGGTGAGGTAGAAGACATATCCAGAGTCTGATATAGTGGTGGTGTCCACGAACAGATAGTTCCAGATATCTTTCCATTTCGTATGGATATTTCCTGTCGACTCCTCGTAATACCAAAGAGCGTCACCTGCTGAGAATTCAAAAGGAATTCCGGTCTTGAGAGTATAGAAGATGTAGGAGAAAAACACCCAAAACACGCGTAACCCTAATGCGACAAGAAACAGATTTATCAGCAGTCTCTTTTGTGGCAAGTCTTGCCACCTTTTGCTGCAGTATGAACTTAGCAGGAAGAACCCCACCACCCAGACGATGCCCATGAGTATGAACTCCCACGACATAGCATGTCGGATAAAGAATATGCTGACGGCTGCCAATGCGCCTAAGTACAAGTATATGCCTTTGGCGGCTATCTGTTTGGGGAAGAATGGAATCATATCAATAAGTCTACAAGATTCGGAATTATTCGGCTTTTTCGGTTAGAGAATAAAGTCCTGATAGAAACTATCTAAAAATGAGTTTTAGTTGTAACAGCAGGTACTGCCGAAGGTTCGGTAGGGTATAGATAGGGCCATATTTCTCAATGGAGGTTGGAGAGAATTCTGGATTCTGGATTTTCTGTAGTGCCTCGTGCATCATTGCAGTGCTGCAGTCGAAGGCACGTTCACTAAGAGTTGATACGGTGTCATCTTTTTTTATTGAAATTGACATCTCCACAATTGGCGTTCCTTTGTCAATGCCGGCCGATAATCGTTGCACGGTGACGCCCATCGCTTTTTCGTTGTGGTAGAGCTCCCAAAAACCGACAGGCTGACCACGGTATTTTCTCATGTCGCCGTGGTGGTAGGACAGGATGCCGTTGGGGGCAAGCGATAGAAGCGACTCTTTTACAATGCCGAAACCGCCAAGCATCACCATTGCCTCTGGCTGCAGGGCGTGTAGTGTTTGGGCGGTCTCTTCTGTATAAGGATGTTGGGTTTCAGTGTAATCGATGCCATGGGAGGTAAAGAATTCCCTGGAGGATACCGAAGGCTGTTTCTTTGCGAAGTGGCTCTTGAACAGCATGACAATCATGTAGCCGCCACGGCCTCGCTTGAGATTTTTCAGGAAACGTTTTTTTAGCGAAGGCCGTGGGCGACAGTCTACCAAAGCTCCGACAATATCTATCGTCGGGTCGTCCATTATGGGTTGCAACACCTTCTGTTGGAAGGAGTCAAGACCGATGCCGCAAAGTATCGCTATTTTCATTCGTGGGAGGCTTTGAATCCGTAGGATGGTTTGTGTAACCAGTGTTTCAGCAAGGCATAGCAACCGCTGGCCTTAACCATCAGTTCTGTCGTGTTTTTGGCGTCGTTCACTGAGAACCGCTTTAGTCTGAAGAGGTTGCTCTTTAGGTTGTTGTAGCCAGAATCTACGGTGATGCCGCATTCATATCCTGCCGCTTGTGTCAGGCTGATGTCGCGTGTGGAATAGTCGCCGTTGGGGTAGGAGAGGGCGTTGACGGTCAGTCCGAAGACCTCTTCCAGTTGCCGCTTCGACCCTATTATCTCTTTCTCGGCTGCAGTGTCGTTGCACTGTGGCAGTATCGGGTGGAAGCAGGTATGCGACTGGAAGTTCACCCATGGTATCATCTTTTCAATCTGCTCTTTGCTCAACGCCTGAGTGTCGCCGTACTCCTGCTCTTGTGAGAAATCGTATTGTCTCAGCGTTTCAAGTCGTCGTCCGTTGGCGATCTTTTTCAAGGCCTCTATCTGTGGCTTTATTTCCGTGTTGTGTCGGAACCAAAAATGGCGATGTGTCCCCACTATGGAGGAGCAGAGGAAGATGGTGACAGGGATTTGCATCTGCTTGATTACTGGCAACAAAGTGTAGTTGCTGGTGTGCCCGTCGTCGAAGGTGATGACGACGGCCTTGTTCGGCAAGCGTTTCCCGTCTTTCACGGCGTCGAGATAATCGTTGAGCCCTATGATGTTGTAGTGTCGCTTCAGGTAGCCGAAGTTACGTTCGGCATCGGTGGCATCCATGTCGTGGAAGAGCAAAAATGTCACCTTCCTGCGTTGTACTGCTTCGCGCCACACCCATGCCACGCCGCTCCATCTCAATGCCATGTATGCAATATTGCTCATCCCAACAGTTTCCTCTTCAATTTAATTAGTCGAGTCATGTTCTGCTGGCCGATAATCTTCGCCAGTCGGCCAATATGCGCTTTTTTGTCCGACCACGAGCCCATGAAATGATGGTCGCAATAGGTGTTCTCGGTCAGCAGGAACTCCCCTGTGCTCTGCCTGGGGCAGAAGTAGTCGACAGGGTATATGGTCAGGTCCTTATAGGTCTGCAGTTTCCCTCCGTTGGGAATGAATCCGTTGTCGAGCATCAGCCTGTAGATACGTTGGCAGTTCGTTGTCGTGTCGAGGCTGCCGTCGGACTTCACGAAGTGGACCCCGTCGTAGGCGTGCAGTTGCTCGGTGGCCCATGCACCGCCGGCCTCGGAGGCCATGATGCCGGTGACGGGATACATCGTTTTTGTTCCCTCGTATCCTGTGAAGGCACTGTTGTCCAGCAGATTGTCCAGGGATTTAAGCACTTCTACGTCGGTATCCATATATACCCCGCCTTCGGTCATCAGGGCGTACAACCTGACGTAGTCGGTTACGAAAGCGTATTTCTTGGCGCTGTATGCCTCGGATGTATAGGGGGTGCAGTTTACGTCGAAGTTGTCTTCGTTCCACAGTTTGTATTCCCAGTCGGGCATGTGTCTGTGCCACGAGGCTATGCAGTCCTGTGCCAGCTGCGGCATCTCGCCGCGACCAAACCAGCAGTAATGTATCTTCTTCGGTATCATGATTTTTTTATATATCTAAAGGCGTCGCGGTAGCCTCGGAAGAGGGAGGCGATGGCTGGCCAGTATTTGGGATGTAGGTTGATGGCTATGTTATAAAATGTATAGTTGTTCAGGGCGTACAATCCGCCAATCAGGGTGCGCAGCCTGCGTCGGCTTGGCCAGATGTGGAGCAGCCAAAACAGGGTTCGGTTACGCCCGATGGTGTAGAGCCGTATGCGTTTGGCCTCCAACTTGGTCTTGGCCGGACGTCCGGCGCCGGCATCCAGGTGGGTGTAGCCAGTCTCTGTGGCATAGGCGATTCGTCCTCCTTGCAGGTATAATTTGTAGAAAAAGACAGCGTCGTCGTATGCGGCATACGACGACAGTCTGCCCTGTTCAAGCCAGGATTCCTCGGTGAATCGAACTTTTTTGGCCATGTCGCCCTTGATAAAAAAGCATTGGAAACATCCAGCCTGGCACAGTTTGTCTTCACAGTTCACATAGGTTCGGTGCCCTGCTGTCGAGGTGATGACATCGAACCACTCCGCTTTCCGTCGGCTGTAGAAGACTTGTCCGGTAAAAGCCCCCCTGAATTTTTTTATTAATGCCCGTGTTTGTTGCTTTCGGGAAAGCCGTGGCGAAGAGGTGTCGGTTTTTTGTGCAGGGTATGTGGGAAATGCCAGTGTGCAGTCCAAAGAGTGTTCCACCAGGTATTGGTACATCTTTTCTGCAAAGTCGGGAGGGAAGTCTAGGTCGTCGTCCAGCACCAGCAGGTATTGGCCTTTCGCTTCGTCTATGCCGACGGCCCGTTGCGTCACCATTCCTTTGGCACAGCGTACCACGCGTTCGTATCCGAGGATGTGGTCCAGTTCGTACCCTTCGGGGATGGCAATCACTATTTCGCGAGGTTTGACTGTCTGATGTTCAATTGCATCCAGCATTGTTCGATATTTCTCGCCTGTGGTGCCGAGAGTTCGGATAACTATGGAGTAGTCGAAGTCCATGTTGTTTTTCATTTTTTGTTCCGAAGGGAAATGAGTCGTTGTTTGACGAATGATCCGAGGATTAGTATTTGTGCCCTCTTTTTCAGTATCCAGACGGGCCGTTGGTACAGTCTGCGGGTTTTGGCGGGCTGGCGGTTCCAGTCTACCTTGGCCAGCTCGGTGCGGGCGGCGCTGCGGTATTGTTTGGTGAGCAGGTAGGGGAGCAAACTGTAGGTGCGCAGGTTGTCGATGAGTTGCTTGTAGTCGGCATTGGTCTTCTCTTCGGGCTCCAGATAGCCGAGGTTCCACAGCATGTGCTCCTTGGGGTCGCGCAGGTGGTGGGTGCCCCGATAGGTGACATCCACATCCTGGTTGTAGTTGCTCAGCGGCTTGTTGAGGAAGACCGTTTTGTGTTTCAGAGCTATGCGGACCCATAGGTCGAAGTCTTCACCCAGCTTCAGGTGGGGCTTGAAGCCGCCCGTCTCGTCGAATATCGCCTTCGGCATTGCCACAGTTATGCTCGTAAGTGGCATACAGAGAGTTTTGGCATAGACCGCGCAGTAGTTTATTTCGCCTTCCTCAAACCCCTCGTCAACACCTATCGGCGCCAGCCGTTTCTTGCCGTTCTTCACGATATAATAGCCTGTGCCGTAGATGCCTGCGTCGGGGTGACGATCAATGAGTCCGGCCATCTCTTCGAGGAAAGTGGGCTCCCACCAGTCGTCGGCATCGAGGAAAGTGATATGGGGTGCCGAAGCCAAGGAAACGCCTTTGTTGCGGGCGTTGCTGACGCCGACGTTCTCCTCCAAGCGAACTATCTTGATGCGATGGTCGGTGAACGCTGCCACAATCTCGTGGCTGCCGTCGTTCGACCCGTTGTCAACGATTATCAACTCGTAGTTGCCGAGAGTCTGTCCAAGGACACTATCTATAGTCTTGCCGACGTAGGGTGCTTTGTTGTAGAGTGGTATGATGACCGAGAATAGTGGCATGGTGGTATCAGGCTTTCATGGAGTTCTGGCTTTGGATGATGGCAAACCTATTCTTCAGCCACAGGAATGGGCTTTCGAAGAACTTGTAGGACAGCCAGGCGACAAGTACTGTGGCTGCGGTGATTATGCAGTATATCAGTATTGTGGATGCTGTTGCCGAGATCTGTATGCCGATGTTTCTGTAAAGGGCTGAAAGTCCGAATATCAGCAGCGGATGGATGACATAGATGCCGTAGGATATCTTTCCAATGAAATCGCACACTTTGTTTTCCAAATTGATGATGGGGTTGTGTAGCTGGCTCATGATGCAGACCAATGCCAGCAGGGCTATGGCTTGCGTTCTCACTGGCGCAGGAATGATGTTTGCCCAGGGCTGGGAGAAAAACAACGCCAGCAAACAGATAACCCCAAGTGTTCGGTTGCCCAGCAGGCTGTTGAACCAGCCGCTCCGTGTGAAGTAGAGTATGGCCCCGATGGCCCCGAGCATCATGCAGTCGAACCTTGTGACTGCGAAGAATTTGTAGGCGGTCGTTGTTCCCCAGATGAGGTAGATGCCCCATTTGCACAGAAGCCATACCGCGCACAGGGCGATGGCCCCGGCCAGCAGCCTTTGGGTCTTTCCGCGGGATGCTTTGACCAACCATGGCCAGAAGAGGTAGAACTGCTCCTCGACGCCGATGCTCCAGTAGTGCACGATGGGCCAGATGCCGGCCGTGACGATGAATGGTATGTTGGCGCCGAAGAAGATATAGTACCATATATTGGGGTCGTTCCAAGTATGGGTGATAATCAAGGCGATGGCCATATAGGCGTAGTAGATGGGCCATATCCTCAATATCCTTCGCATGTAGAATTTGGGAATGCTGACGGTTTGGCTTCTCTCCTGTTCGTTGAGCAGCAGGTAGGTGATAAGGAAACCGCTGATAACGAAGAACATGGTAACTCCGTCGGCCACCACCGGCAGTTTGAAACCCACGGTTTCCCAGTTGCCAAAAGTGTCCTGGAACGTATGGCTCCACATGACAGAAAGGGCGGCAATGGCCCGCAGACCGTTCAATCCAGGCAGGTGGATACTTTTACTCATGCGAGACAATGAAGTCGGCAATGCGCTGGGCGGCATGACCGTCGCCGAAGGGGTTGGCGGCGTGGGACATGGTGTGGTAGGATTCTTCGTTGGTGAGCAGGTCTGCAACGGCGTCCACTCTAGTGCTGCGGTCTGTGCCCACCAAGCGGGCGGTGCCGGCATCGATGGCCTCGGGGCGCTCGGTGGTGTCGCGCATCACCAGGACGGGCTTGCCGAAGGCGGGAGCCTCCTCCTGGATGCCGCCGCTGTCGGTGAGTATCAAGGTGCTCTGCTGCATCATGGCCACGAACTCCAGATACGACAACGGCTCCAGCAGGTAGACGTTCTTCCGGCTGCCGTCGATGATTTCCTGTACCGGACGGCGGATGGTGGGGTTGAGGTGGATGGGGTAGACGAAGTCCACATCCTCGAATTTCCCCGCCAAGTCGTTGATGGCCTGGCAGATATTGCGCATGCCGTTGCCGAAGTTCTCGCGGCGGTGACCGGTGATGAGCACCATGCGGCGACGCTCGTCGCGGCCGAACTGCGGCACCACGGCTTTGCCCGAGGCCACCACCCAATGCAGGGCGTCGATGACGGTGTTGCCCGTCACGACGATGTGGCTCTCGTCCACATGCTCGCACAGCAGGTTCTTTCGGGCGGTCTCCGTAGGGGCGAAATGCCAGGTGCAGAGGCGTCCGTTCAGCTGGCGGTTCATCTCTTCGGGCCAGGGACTGTATATGTTGCCGGTACGCAGCCCTGCCTCCACATGCCCCACGGGAATGTGCTGGTAGAAAGCGGCCAGCGCCGCGAAGGTCGACGTTGAGGTATCGCCATGCACCAACACCATGTCCGACTGTTCTGCTGCCAACACATCGCGCATGCCGAGCAGTATGCGTGACGAAACATCGTAGAGGTCCTGTCCGGGTTGCATGATGTCAAGGTCGTATTCGGGGTGTATGTCAAACACGCCGAGCATCTGGTCGAGCATCTCGCGGTGCTGGCCGGTGACACAGACAACGACTTTGAACTGTTCGCTACGCCGTTGCAGCTCTTTCACCACCGGAGCCATCTTGATGGCCTCGGGTCGGGTGCCGAAAACGACCATTATCTTTTTCATAAGTAGTCAGCGTTGGTTGATAAATCTGAACAGGGTGGGCGATATCCTCAGGGCAAGATATTGCAGGCGGTGACGGGTTTTGGTGCGGCTCACCCTTCTGTAGCATTGCCAGTTAACCAGAGGCAACAGGTACTGGTCTTCTTCATGGGTATTGTTGACGAATGCCATTTGGTAGCATTGAGTAAGTGCTTGATAGACGATGGTCTTGTCAATGCCGTTCTCATTGCTGAATAATTCCGACAGTTCGTTGCCTATGGTTATCAGGCTCTCTTTGCTCCGCAACCCTCGTGTTGTCATAATGCTGCCGGGTCGCACCCGGTAGTTGTAGAGTACATCGGGTATAACCTTGATGCTTTTGGCGTGTAGGCATGCCCGCGGGGTAAACTCGTTGTCCTCGTGAAGAATGCCCTCGCGGAAGTGTAGTCTGTTCTCTATGAGGAACTCTCGCCGGTAGTACCGTTGCCACACACAGACGAAAGGTATAATACGATGCTCCAATGCATGCTGATTATAATATGTCCACCCGTCACTTTGCTCTGGAACGAGTGCGTCGGTGGCACCATAGTCACTCTTACGGCAGGCAAAACATATCATGTCTTCGCCCTTGACTTCCTCTGAAATCCGGCTCAGCATGGTGGGTTCCACCCAGTCATCGCTGTCAATGAAAACTATATAATCGCCTTTTGCTGCCTTTAGGCCTGTGTTGCGTGCGGCACTGAGACCCCCATTCTCTCGGTCGATTATCCTCATTTGAGGAAAATGAGTTGCCCATTCTGTAAGAATTTTGCGACTGTCGTCTGTTGACCCGTCATTGACGCAGATAACCTCGAGGTCGTCATATTTTTGTGCCTGTATACTTGATAAACATTGTTCAAGATACTGCTCCACGTTATATATGGGTATAACAATTGAGATCTTCACTTTGTTTTATCGTAGATAATTGGATACCAGAATTTCTCGTTGTCGTATTTGTACCACATGTGGCAACCCAATGGCAGGGAGCTACCCATCAGTTTGTAGCATTTTTGAGGTCGCATGTCAAAGCTGAATTTCAACGCTTCGTAGGCTGTTGGGATGCGGAGAAGGCCGTTGTATTGGCATTGTGCATAGGCTTTATCTTCCTGTCCTTGTTTTTGTATGTAGTAGTTCAGGGTATTATGATGACCTGATATGGCACGGAATAGAAGCCATAGCCGTAAGTATGGTTTTCTTTTCAAGCGCTGACGATTCTCCAAACATAGTCTGGTGTATCCTTTCAAAGGTTTGTTTAGTTTCTTTGTATCAGTCAAAATATCAATAAAAGTCGATACTTTTCTCAGACAGAAGCCGCCATTGCCGACTTCCCAATAGTCGAGGTTTTCCACTTCGTTACTCCACTGACAAAGCCATGGACCTCCAACATAGTCATAGCCTTGACTGCACCAATAATCCAACTTGTCCTCAAAGATAAAAGCATCGAGTTGATAAATAAGTATATAAGAATATTGGGTAAAAGCCTGGTATAGGTCTGGCGAAAAACAGAGGTTGTTGTATGCTTTTACATTTTCGAAACAGTCTTTTCTGAAGTTTTTTTTATGGAAAGGAACTTTGTATTTGTCGTTCATCTTTTCGTAAAACGAAGTGTTAAGAGTGTCGCTACAAATGTAGTAAATATCACGATTCTTTAACACATTTAGGCATTGTTTCAGCGATGTAAGCTCGTCCCCGCTAATGGAGGAAGAGATGATAGGAATGACAATGGCTACCTCTGTTTTCATTGTGCATCAAGTTGTTCGACGAGTTTGTCAGAAAGGCCACTTTCCAATTTCCGGGCAAAAAGTGCGCCGGAAGAGACAATCTTATTGTAATCTTTCTCAGTGAGAACTTGAGGATTGGCGCCGTCAGGTCCCCAGTCGATATAGCGCATATAGTTATTGACGAGTGGCAAACCACTATTGGCCAACATTGTGGGAAGACATATTTCCTCCCCGATACTCGTCATGCGGAAGCGGCGCAGATAGGAAGGATGTTCGTTTATATAATCCAATGCTGCCTCAACTGCTTTGCGAGAGAGGCTCCAATAGGTGCTGCCGCCATAGAGTTTTCCGTTGAAGTAATTGAAAGTTCTGTTGATGCCAAGACGCCGTTGCAGGTTTACTAGTTTACGAGTCAATTGAGAACCTGCGCTACGGTGGGCGTTGGGGCGCAACCACCAATACTGTATGCGATTCAAGCCTCCCTCGCTGCCCCAGTCACTATGTGGCAACGGGAAGTGCTCTAGGAAGTTCTCGTTGCGATGTCCTTCACAGAAGGCTTTAAATTGTGCAAGAGACGGTATCGGATAATCACTGCCTGTAATAAGGTTATAAAATTCCAATTCTGAGTACTTATAAGCTTCTCGCATTAACAGAATGATAGCTTTCAGATGCCGATAGTCGCCCCACTCGACAGCATATTTTCTATAAAGATGCATATTGTTCCGATTATTTATCCAGGAAGTGTCTTCTTTACACCGCTTGTCGAGATGGATAAACAGTTCAAAATCTGCATCAAACCAATCCACCAACCGATGAAGTTGTTGCAAATCATGATAAGCGGTGATGAGAATGGCTTGCCTCATTAGGATAATAATTGTTCAAAATGTTTTTTGAGTCCTGCATAATATTGCCATACGACTTCCTCAGCGTCATCGGTCAATCGCGCTTGCATCGCAAAATTCATGTATGCTTGAGGGCTGTTTCCCAAAAGTTTCACAGTTTCGCTCATGGTATTATTGTCCGCGGCGGGATTCCAAAAGATTATTGCATTGGAATTTATTAATGTTGGCTCGGGTTGATTGCTGCTACCCGTGTATATAGGAATGCACCCGCTAAGTATAGCATCAAATATCTTTTCAGTGACATACCCAAAGGCATCTGAATTTTCGGGACAAATGGCGAACTTAAACTGACGCATGAATGACACTTTGTCATCGTTGAACTCTTTTTGCAAAGCATCAGTATTATTACGGAATCGTCCTGCCGAGGTGATGGCTCCGATAGTGGAAAGTCTATCCATTATTTGGCTACGGATACCACTCTGATCATGACTGCAAATCAAACAGCAGAATTCCTTTCTGTCACCTATGGTAGGATATCGCATAGCTTGGACGATTTTATTTATAGTTTTCCGATTTGCATCGGGGGGGAAGCACCAAAGTATCCATAGAGGCAGTCGCAAATAGTTACTTGCATCAGATGTGTCAAAACCGAGAGAGAGATCGTAATGCTGCTTTTCAAATATATTTCGTTGTACAGAAAACCTATCCGCATGAAGGTTTTCTCCTGTATAGAATATGTTGAGACCTCGTCGATTATCTTTCATTTCATCGATAGAGCCCAAAACGGATGTAAAATTGATTCGGGGCAACTTTTTATTGGGAAAGTTTGACTGTATAAAACGCGTGAACCACATTTCTTCTGGTCGTTGATCTAACCAAAAGTTGTAGTATTTTATGTTGCTATTGCGATTATAGTCCCATGTACGGAACCTGCGACGCAAAGTTTGGAATAGTTTCATGGTTGTTTTATCCCTACTCTGGGCAGAGAACTATATTTTGTGCTTTTGCGAATAGGTCCACCCCACGCAGTGGCTATTGTACAAAAACCTAATTCATGGCATATCCTTAATGTGTCGCTATTATGAGCCCCGTGAGGGAAGGAGAAGTGCCGCATCTCATGTCCGAGAAGGACCTCAAGTGTCTGCTTCGATTGAACAATCTCCTTGTATTGTTCCTCGTAGGTTAGTGTATCTAGTTTCGGGTGGCTCACTGTGTGTGCTCCGATGGTGCATAGTGGGTCGGCATCCATAGCAATTAGCTCCTCTTTCGATATGCCCAACTGCTCACCAGGATACCACCACATTGGAAGCTGGTTGTCTACAAAACCAGTAGTGACATAAACGGTGAACGGCACTCCGAGTCGTTTCAGCAGCGGGTAGGCAATGGTATAGTTGTCACGATAGCCGTCGTCAAACGTAATACATACCCAACGGCGTGAATTGAAAAATGAAAAATGATAATCAAAAATGTTGTCAATGGAAACAAACGAATAGCCTCTGGCCTTGTATTCTGTTATTATCTTTTCCAGATAGTCTGGTGTCACTTCCAGATCCCGTTGCTCAGGTACATCACTCCTATGCTCCACCACACGGTAACTTCGCTCACACTGCTGCACCTCGGCAGTGCTCATGTTTACATGGTACTGCTCTCGGCTAACGCAGCGGTGCAGCATCCATATCTCACCAACCACAGGGTGAGTGAGTTTATATAGTTTCCGTTTTATCCGTTGCTGTATCATGCTTTTTTGCCCAATAGGCTTTTCAGCAGGAACTTGGTTTCGTATTTGCGCCCAGTACGCAAGGCATAGCCGCTGGCAAGGTAGCGTATGTATCGCTGCAGAGAGTACCCCTCTTGGAAATAACGCTCGACGATGGTGCTGTAAAGAGTGAGCCTTAGATGCTTATCTAGTCTCCGACGCAGAGCGTCCTTATCGAAATGTCCCACGCTGCGGTTCTTTTCTACCATTTTTTTGCAGAAGGCTTTGCGCTCGTGGTAGTCCTGTCGCGAGGCCATCTGTGGTGCCATGAACTGACCTGTGTAGTATTGTCTCTCTTTTTCCGTGAAGTCGGGATTTAGCCAGTCGAGCATATAGCGTCTCACTTCTGCCACCTTGCGTTGCTGTTCTTCGCGGCGTGCAGTGCAGATCTGCGTGGCGTGCATGCGATAGTGAAAGAGGGTTTCCTGAACATTGTACACCTTGGTCACCCGCATACATTCTGCCCAGAAACGATAGTCCTCTGCCGGGAAAGCCTCGCTGCTGTAACGCAGGCCGTGGTCACGGTAGAGACTCATACGGAACGTGGGGACGATGACACTACATTCAAACAGCATGTTGGCCATGCAGTCTTCATGGCGCTCGGGGAAACGCACCAACGACTTCATAGTGCCAAATCGCTCAAACCCTCCACTACATATGCCTATTTCTGGGTGGTTGTCGAGGATGTTCACTTCTCGCTCCAACCAAAAATGTTCGGCAATGTCGTCGCCATCCATACGTGCTACATACTCAGTGTTTATCAAAGCCATACCTCGGTTGAGGTTCTCGGCAAGGCCAACGTTCTTCTCGTTCTGCACAATACGCATACGCGAGTCTTCAATGCTGCGCACCACCTCGATGGTGTTGTCGGTCGAGCAGTCGTCGATGACAAGCATCTCGAAGTCGCTGTAGGTCTGCCACAGCACACTGTCTATAGCTTTGCGCACATAAGGTGCCACGTTGTAGGTCGGCATCAGAACGGTTACTTTGGCCATTGTTTCAGATTGTATAGTGTATGCCAAAAAGTGATAGCTGGGAAAGACGACATGCGCTTTCGGACTTGTTGTTTCACACCGGAGGTGAAATTGTATTTTCGCTCATAGCAGACCCAGAGTTTGCCCCAGCCGCGGGCATAGTCTTTAGCTTTTACCCCGCAATGGTCAATAATGTATTCCAGTACATTGGCGCCTTCAAGGAGGGTGAGTCCGCGATGCTCGGCATCGGAGGAGATATTACTGCCATGTTGCCGGTAGTAGCTTAATGGTTCGCACACTTCTACCACATCACCTTGTTCAGCCATAAGCGAATAGAAGAACCAGTCGCCGCAAAGGCGCATATTTTCGTATCGGTACGTCTCCGACGGGCGAAACCTGTCGCGGCGGAAGATACACTCACTAACATTGGCTATGGAGTTGCATACAGCCAATTTCTTGCGGATAAAGTCGACACCATTGTAGATATTCACACTGCCGCTTTGCGGAGTCTCCCACATCTTGTTGCCCTGTTCATCCACCCACCACGTGGCTGCATAGACAAGCACACTGTCTGGCACTTTGGACACCTCGGCCATGAGTCGTTCGAGGAAGGTGGGCTCGGCGTAGTCATCGCTCTCGGCCACCCATATCCACTCACCTTGCGCAAGTGCTATTCCCTTGTCCCACTGGCGGAAAGCCGAGCCACTGTTGGATTCGTTAAAAACAATATGGCTCACTCGCGGGTTGCCTCTGTAGCCATTCATTATTTCGCGGCTCCCGTCCGTCGAGCAGTCGTCGAGCAGTATTAGTTCGAAGTCCGGGAATGTTTGTCCTAGGATGCTCGTAATGCGTTGCTGCAGATATGGAGCGTGATTATAATTGGGAACTATGACGGATATCATTAGTATGGTAAAAAATTTTTATTGTTCTTTTTAAGAGTCGATATGGTGATAAAAGGGTCTTACCGATTTTATAGGCCATTGACTTAAAAGAAGATTGTTGGCTATCATATAGTTCTGCGTAATAGTTCCACATACCATGATAATAAACCAAATCTTTTATATAGGGTTCATATAAATCCCTGTGATTTTTAAATATTTGTTGTGTTAGTTTTTGTAGATTTTTGGTGGCATTATTAGTTCGAGATGAATCTGTTTTCCTAATATGTAGTAGCGGCTCGTCAATACGGTATACTTTATCATTGGGTGAGAGGAAGGAAAGATAAAAATCCCAGTCTTCCAATCCTTCACACATATTGGGATTATATCCATTAGTTTTGTCAAAGTCTAATCTTCTATACATAGAGGAAATATGGATTAGATTCTTCCAAAGCAAAAGGGAGTGTTGATATGTTTCTCGATAGAATGTTGAATTCGGTACGCCTAAGGTATCTGAAAGACAATAGACCAATTTTATATCGGGGTTCGTATCTAAATAATAGACTGCCTTTTCAAGATATAAAGAAGATAATGTGTCGTCGGAATCAAGAGGTAAGATGTATTTTCCTGTAGACATGGCAATACCATTGTTTCGTGCAACGGCAGGGCCTTGGTTTGTTTGGTAAATGTATTTGATTTGAGGGTGTCTATGGCAGTATTTTTTTACAAGAATACTGGTGTTGTCACTAGAGCCATCATCTATTACTATGCATTCCCAAATAGGATATGTCTGTGCAATTATAGAGTCGAGGGCGTCTGCCAAATATTTGGCATTATTGTAAGTGGGTATTATTATGGATACTTTATCTTTGGTTTCCATTTTTTCTAGAAATTAATTTGTCAAGGAGTCTTATGAATGTTATTGTTGTAGTAATTATTTTATGATATATCCTTTTCTTTTCACGATATTTCATTATCTCCTTCAGTTGCCAATCTTTATCCAAACGGTTAATTAGGTCAACATCAGTAAGAATACATGAAGGAACGATGCACTTTCCGATATTCTTTTTTTCATCCATTAATAAATCAGGATTAATAGAAGATACACCCTCAAGATTGTATACAGATAAAGGAATATCGATGTGTTGAAATGAGCGCCCTTCTAAAGCTTTTTGCAAGAAGAATTTCCAGTCGGATACAATTTTTAAAGATTCATCATATAAATTATCTTTCAGTAATATGGCTTTTATTAAAGTTGATTGATGGCAGAGAGAGGTATCGTAGAGTTCTGCAAAAGAAAGATTGTCAGAATAGTTTCTGTTTACAAAGGTACTACCCTTCTTAATTACACAATCGCAATATAGAATATTGGCATTCCTGTTTATGGCAAAGCATTCTTCAAGTATGTTCTCTCCATACAACCAATCTCCGCTATTAAGGAAAAGAAGATATTCACCGTTGGCCACCTTAATTCCTTTGTTCATGGCATTGTAGATGCCTTTGTCTGGTTCACTCACCCAGTAAGCGAAGTGGTCGGCATATTGCTCTATGAGTTCTTTGCTGCCGTCGGTGCTGCCGCCGTCAATCACAATCCATTCAAAGTCCTTGAACGTTTGCGAGACGACGCTGTCGATGGTCTTCTGCAAGCCGACGCGATTGTTGAGGTTGACGGTGATTATGGATAGTTTCATCGTTGAAACGGTTGTTGGGTTTGTCCAGCCGTTAGTCCGTAGGGCTTGGAGGCCAGATGTCTTTCGTTAAGCCCCCGTAGCTGGCGGCGGCTTCTTGCAGGGCCTCCTCGGTGGTGAATTGTTTGTAGTAGGTGCAGCGTGTGACAGCCGTCTGGGTTGAGCAGCGCTCCTGGTGTGTGTGTATCAGTGCCCAGCCTTTCATGTCGTCGGCAAACTCGTCGCCAATCAGCGCCAGCCCGTCGGCGGTCTCCGTCATCTCGTCGGGCACGACCTCGCGCCGGTCGAACCGCACTATCGGAGTACCTTTGGTATGTTGCATTAATGTATAGAGTATCAGTTTGTCGTTTCGCTGAAGGCTGTCGCGGGTCAGGTTGGTGACGAGCGCCGCGCTGCCGTCCACCTCACCGAGGTGCTGTTTCACGGTGGGCATCGGGCCTTCGCTTATAGGCATTTCGGGCAGCAGTATCGTTGCGCCGGCCAGCCGCCCCCTTTGTGGCAAAAACACCACCTCCGTGCGGTGCATCAAGCTCAGAAAACGGGTGTAGGCGGTAGGCTGGGCGGGGAACATCGGATCGCCGGCATATTTCAGAAGCGTCCATATACGGGTGCTGTGAAGCATCTGCTGTCGGGCAATAAACTGCTTGCGGGTGCGCCGTTTGGGCTGATTGCTCATCGCCGTCCGTGTTACCGGCTTCCCGTTACGTATATATACCGTTATCCCGCTTTTCTTCATCCGCCCGGTGAGTACTATGCCTTTAGTATTATTGTTTGCCATATATAGTGGTTAGTGGTTTTTCGCTTCTTTGGTTGTGTCTGTAAGGTGTCTGCGCTATACTCGCCTCCTACCAACGCCGTCAGTTTAACCATACTTCAACCATACTTCGACCATATTTCAACCATTCATTATGGTCGAACTATGGTGTATCGAAAATCCAAGTATTGTGCATGGGACGGTGCAGGTGGCTTGTAGGTACGGGCCAATATCATAGCGCATTGCCTATGCGAGTATGGTGTTGTAGACATCTGATAACTTTCTTGCACTTTCTTCCCAGGAAAAGCGTTGCTCTCTCCTGACCTCGGTTTATCAGGTTTCTATCCTGCTTGGGTGATAGAAGAAATCTCCACGAAGGGAATGAGGTTTCTTGTTGCCGTTGGTGAAATCCACTATCGATGACAAACCATTCAAAATCCTTGAATATTTGTGTGGCAACACTTTCGATGGTATGTGGCAGACTGTTGTGAGTGTTATGGTTTATTGTGATAATGGATAGTCTCATATTAGGTATGGTTTTTGCTCCCGTTTTATTCATCTTTTCCCCAAGTGCAGGTGTCTATTGTGTAGTTTGCTGTTCTGGTTGTAACTTTGTGGAATTATGGCAGAAAAATATTTAAAACAATTGTTTAACCCAATTGTCAATTCTTAACTCAATTAAATAATCTGCATTCTTTTTTTCAAAAGGCTCATTGATAAAATCTATATCGATAATTGGATTAGATCTGTCGATTATTTTGATTTGCTTGTCATCATAGAAAGGCAATCGTAAAAGGTTTGTATTTGTGGAAACAATCTTTTTCCCAAGGGCTAATGCCCAAATTACTCTTGGTGTTGTCCCCGTCTGAGTTGGCCTATCGGTATCTAAAATACAAGTCGAATTTATCATTATTTCTTGCGTTTCCTCAAGTGATAATGGAGTTGTAATTCGAAAAGGTGATTCTGGCGGAGCTCCATATATTTTAAAACAATAGTTCAATCCATATTTGTCAAGTTGACTTGAGATTGTTGTCACAATGTTGGTTCGCCCATCATGTTCTGAACCCACTAGTGAAAGGGAGTATTTTTCAGTATTGTTCTTTTTATCCTGTTTTATTGGGAGCCAATAGAATGGCAGGAAAGAGGCTCCATATTTCCCACTATCTTCAATGTCAAAGGTTGAGATTTTTTGAAAGGCATGACTATATTTGTAGTAATTATAATAGTTGCTTGTGTCCCATACATATAATGAAGCATATATTTTAGGGTTGCTCTTTTTTAGTTTTTTTAGGAGTATTGGATGGAAGCTAACTCCGTTGATGCAGAGTAGGATATCGAATTTTTGATTAAATAGTTCTTTCTGGTGACGAAAAAATCGTTTCCAGTAGATGATATGCGGATTGAAACTTAATGCCGCAATTTTTTTTCTCCAAGTATTGACCCAATCTGGTTTGTAAGGAATATCTTCAAAAAAAGTCACATGGTGGCCTTGCCTTTCTAATTCTTCTTGAATTGGTTTGTATAAATTCAAATAGGATGGTGCAAGGAAAAGAATTCTCATTGGATAAACTTTAGATTTGATTCAATTAGGCAAGAATTATTCCATTATTTTTGCCGTCCAAAGAGCATCCTTAATGTGAAAAGACAGAGATCTGCCTCATATTATATAGGACACGTCTTCAGTTATTATATACCATGTCATGCGTGAATAAGGTTGTTCATCTTTTTTTGCCAAACATTGTCCTTGCGGAAACGTAGAGCCATGCTAACTTGTAAAATAAACCAAGAGAGATTATGATTATACGTGGTGATGGGAAATGGGATGCAAGTTTATATAGACGTTTTATCAGAGTTCTATTGATTTTGCCAGAATGTGCTTTGCTGTAATAATAGTATAATCGATCCTCCTTTTTATTTCTTGTCACAAACCTCCAAGTCTTGTTTGTGTCAACATGATTTGTGGTACAATGAATGTGTGCAGAGTTTCTCGCATTCTCATTAGGGACAAAGAAAAAGGGACAGTCTATTCCCAATTTCCATAGGGAATAATTAAAAGAAAGTTGATCTCTTCTGGAATAACGTTCTATACAATTCCACCATAAAATGTCCAATTGGTACACTTGGGGATTTGTATGTTTTCTATAAACAACATTGGTCTCAAATAAGCCTTGATGTTCCGGATAATGCTCTTTGGCCAAGAAATGCATCCACTTAATCACAGTGTTTTCATGTTCGAGACCTAATAATGCTACTTCAATTGATTCGTCATAAGCACAGTCTCGATAAGCGTGCCACATGCTGGACACAGATATGTTATTTTTAAATAGTTCAATAATACGCTGGTATACAATGTGGGTGTTTATGACTAATGCAGCATCCATCCATACACTGGCTTGATAATCTGCCAGTATTTTTTCGGGGTGAGTCTTTACCCACCGTGCAACTCTTGTTTTGTCATCATTGGAATAGGGACTATTCCGGATTCGCCATACTCCTATTTTTTTTTCTTGAATATCGTTCGAAAACAGAATATAATCGAAATCATTATCAATAGTGTAGGGTTGACTGATAATGTCATAATCTCCAACTATTGCTGTAAATATTACAAACCGCTTCATGCTATACTCGGTTAAAATTGGTTAAGAGAAATTTTTTTTTGACCTCGTATGGTAGCGAGACCATGTACAGAAAATCTTCTTTATGTTTTTCCCGGTATTCATTCAGAGTGCAAATTACTTTGCATGGATTTCCTGCTGCAATAACGTTGTCAGGGATATCCCTATTGACTAAACTGCCGGCACCAATAATTGTATTGTTTCCAATTTTAACGTTAGGTAAAATCGTTGAACGGGCACCAATAAAACAATTTTTTCCAACGTCAATCGTTCCATAAATAACGGTTTCTGAATCCCCGTCAGGTAAATTTCGTATTACGCGTGTGGCTGCATCGTGTGTAATAAAAGCGACATCAAAACTTACAGTTGTATTGTCTCCGATGCTAACAAGATATGGCTCGGAAGAAAAGATAACAGGGGAAATTGGTTCAATGAAACTGACATTTTCTCCAATGCAGACACCCTGTCTACGGTAATTTGCAATAATATCATTCCCCGCTAAAACCTTTTTGTTGTTATTGATGGGTTTCTTGAAGACTTTAAACATTTTCTTAGGGAGTTTTTACTTTAATGATTATAACATAGCCATTGGGCTTTGTCGATGGCCAGCGGTATTTGCGCCATAGGGCGTTAGTGTAACCATTAAACTTGGTTATGCAATAATTGATTATTCTTCTTAGGGGGACAATACAATAAGCGAAATGCCACGTGGATATTCTCTCGAACTGCCTTGGGCTTGTCCTATACCATATCTTTTCTACTTGGATGGATGCTTTGCCTTGTCGTTGTTGTTGAGATAACTCAAAATAATTTATGATTGCTTCGGGTGGATATGGTTTAATATGATCAATATTGCCATAAAAGTTCCATGTATCTTTATCATCAATTAGAGGACTCCTAATAATTATTCTACCATCCGGATTCACTGATGCAACAAGAAATTCAAGAACATTTGTAATTTCAGGATATCCAAAATGTTCAATTACATGAGAGCAGTGAACAATATCATATTTTTTTGAAGGAGAGATGTTAAGAATATTATCATTTATTACAGAAAAACCGAGGGTGTCTGCTAGTGATGCTAATTGGGGATTAATCTCGATGCAGGTTATTTCAATATTTGGATAAAAATCTTTGATTTTTTTTGCAAACCTGCATTCCCCACTACCCACCTCCAACATTGTGATTTTTTGTTTCCTGTTGATGGTGTTTATATAGTCTATTACAGGCAAATCTTCGTTGTCCCGAAGGTCTGCATTGTTAATATTTCGTTCCTTTTTTATCTTATCCATTTATTTGTGGATTAATGGTTATTGTCAACGTTCCATTCTCCCCTGTACAAGAACAAGTTGCTTTTTGGCGCTAAAACTCCGGAATGATAGAAATCCCCTGGCTCTATTTCAATTCTTGTCAAATGACAACTTGGCCAATCTGCTAATTGTTTGTTTACGTTGATTACACCACGTATAAACAGTTCGCTTGATGCAAATGCAAAGTCTTTCACCAGACATGAAATTGTATGAAGGCCTTCGTCCAGTACGAACTCCGTATGTTGAAAACTGGAATACAAGTTGCTGATCATCACATCGTCAGATGTGAAAAAAGAAAAGCCCAAGTCCACGACGCTTTTTTCTTTTACTAGGACTTCGAAATTAAAAACGACATCGCTGCCCGTTAGAATTGATTCTTTGGTATTGCCATTTGTGTCGGTGACATATACTTTTTGAAATTTAACGATTCCATTTCCCTGCCGTTGCTTCCATGTTTTTAAATCGTTAGAAAGGTTGTTTTTATGAACGGATAAATATTTGTCTACCACGTCCACAATATTCCCAGAATATTTGATTGCCCCGTTTTCTAATAAAATTCCGTTATTGCAGAGAGCTTTCACACTCGCCATATTGTGGCTCACAAACAGCACCGTGCGGCCTTCGCCTTTGCTTACGTCTTGCATCTTGCCGATGGCTTTCTTCTGGAATTCGGCGTCACCGACGGCAAGGACTTCGTCTACGACGAGGATCTCGGGGTCGAGGTGGGCGGCGACGGCGAAGCCGAGGCGCACCATCATGCCGCTAGAGTAGCGCTTCACAGGGGTATCGATATAACGTTCGCAGCCGCTGAAGTCGATGATCTCGTCCAGCTTCTTGCTGATTTCCTGCTTCGTCATGCCCAGGATGGCGCCGTTCATGTAAATGTTCTCGCGGCCGGTCATCTCTGGGTGGAATCCTGTGCCGACCTCGAGCAGCGAGCCAATGCGTCCGCGGGCACGGATGGTGCCGGTGGTGGGGGCGGTGACCTTGGAGAGGATCTTCAGCAGGGTGCTCTTGCCGGCACCGTTCTTGCCGATGATACCCACCACGTCGCCTTGCTCCACCTTGAAGTCGATGTCGCGTAGCGCCCACACATATTCGCTCTCGCCTTTGGTGCTGCGGTCGTTGGTCTCGCCGATGGTCAGGCAGGGGTCTTCTTGTCTGCGGATGTTCATGGTCCACCAGCGTTTCATGTCGTGCGCCAAGGTGCCGGTGCTCACTAGGCCCAGGCGGTATATTTTGCTGATGTTGTTAAATTCTATTGCAGTTGCCATTTCTTAAAAAGTCTTCGTAGGCCATGCGGATACCGTCTTTCAGCTCGGTCTTGTAGGTCCACCCCAACCGCGTGGCCTTGCTGACGTCGAGGAGCTTGCGGGGGGTACCGTTGGGTCGGGAGGCGTCCCAGCGGATGGTACCTTTGTAGCCCACTACCTCGGCTACGGTTTCGGCCAGCTCAAGGATGGTGAGCTCTTTGCCGGTGCCGGCGTTGACGGTCTCGTTGCCGGAGTAGTGGTTCATCAGGAAGACGCAGAGCTCCGCCAGGTCGTCGACATAGAGGAACTCGCGCAGCGCGCTGCCGTCGCCCCAGCAGACGACCTCGGGCAGCCCTTGCTCCTTGGCCTCGTGGAAACGGCGTATCATGGCCGGCAGCACATGGCTGTGCTCGGGGTGGTAGTTGTCGTTGGGGCCGTAGAGGTTGGTGGGCATGACGCTAATGTAGTCGGTGCCATACTGGCGGTTGAGGTACTCGCAGTATTTCAGGCCGCTGATCTTGGCCAGCGCGTAGGCCTCGTTGGTGGGCTCGAGTGCCGAGGTCAGCAGGCAGTCCTCCTTCATCGGCTGCGGTGCCAGGCGGGGGTAGATGCAGCTGCTGCCGAGGAACTCCAGTTTCTTCACGCCGTTCTTCCAGGCGGCATGGATGACGTTCATCTCCAGCGTCATGTTCATGTACATGAAGTCGGCCGGAGCGGCGTTGTTGGCGGCGATGCCACCCACCTTGGCGGCGGCGAGGAACACGTATTCGGGTTTCTCCGCTGCGAAGAAGGCTTCCACGGCCTCCTGGCGTGTCAGGTCCAGCTCGGCGTGGGTACGGGTGACGATATTGTTGTATCCTTGACGCAGCAGCTCGCGGACGATGGCGGAACCTACCATCCCGCGGTGCCCCGCCACGTATATCTTGGATTCTTTGTTCATTTCTTGCTGATATTTCTCACAGAGTTAAAACACTTTTTTGTCACACAGAAATCACGGAAATCACAGAAATTATGCTGACGCATCATTTTGTTGTGCAATATTCAATTGGCTATTCGAGTGATTGATGTCAAGATGTTGTCAGTATTGAAATTCACCAGAATCCCAATTCTTTTGTCCATTAATCGAAGGTATGTCAAAAGCTGTTTGGAGAACACTTTTTTCATTTCTTCTACAGATTTCAACTCGATGATAACCTTGTCCTCAACAAGAATATCGAGTCGTAAATCTGTTTTTAGTCTGCTGCCCTTATATATGACGGGCACCTGTTTTTGTCGTTCAATAGATAATCCGCGTTGTTCTAGTTCGAAACACAATGCCTCCTCGTATACGCTTTCCAATAGTCCAGGCCCAAGTTCCTTATACACATCGTATATCGCACCCCTAATTTCGTATGTTATTTCATTTGGTGTCATGGGGTTGACGGTTTTTCTGTGATTTCTGTGGTTTCTGTGTGCCTTAATCTGTGTGGTGCAGGCGGCGGACCTTCTTCATGTCGTGCTGCACCATGAGCTTCACGAGGTCTTCGAAACTTGTCTTCTGCGGGTTCCAGCCGAGGAGGTGCTTGGCCTTGCTTGGGTCGCCCAGCAGCTGCTCCACTTCGGCGGGACGGAAGTACTTGGGGTCCACCTCCACGAGCACCTTGCCTGTCTTCGCGTCGATGCCCTTCTCATCCACGCCCGAGCCTTCCCACCTCAGCTCGATGCCCGCTTCGCGGAAAGCCAGCGTGCAGAATTCGCGCACCGAGTGGTATTGTCCTGTAGCGATGACGTAGTCGTCCGGCTCTGGCTGCTGCAGGATGAGCCACATGCACTCCACGTAGTCCTTGGCATAGCCCCAGTCGCGCAGGGCGTTGAGGTTGCCGAGGTAGAGTTTGTCTTGGAAACCCTGGGCTATACGTGCGGCAGCCAACGTAATCTTGCGGGTGACGAAGGTCTCGCCGCGCCGTTCGCTCTCGTGGTTGAAGAGGATGCCGTTGCAGCAGTACATGCCGTAGCTCTCGCGGTAGTTCTTCATCATCCAGTATCCGTAAAGCTTGGCCACACCGTAGGGGCTGCGGGGGTAGAAGGGCGTGGTCTCGC
>JAFVWV010000046.1 GCA_017501495.1 Bacteroidales bacterium
GCAGAAGGTGCCCCACTACTACAACTACGAACTGATGAAGCACATCAACGGCGACACGCAGATGACTGACGTGTGGCGTTTACCCGCCATCGCCCCTTGGGAGAAGACATGCACCAAGCATCCCACGCAGAAGCCGCTGGGGCTGCTGAGCCGCATCATCCTGGCATCGACTGAAGCGGGAGCGTGGATTCTTGACCCGTTTGCAGGCTCTTCTACTACAGGCATCGCAGCCAACCTGCTCGGTCGTCGTTTCCTCGGCATAGAGCAAGAAGAGGAATTTGCGAAAATCAGCAGGGCTCGTCGTGAGGAAATAGAGGATGAAAGGACGTTTGCCACATACAAAAGAAAGATTCCAGACATAGTAAAGGCAGAGAACTGTCAATTGGAATTGTTGATGTGCCGCGAGTCGGAAGGAATTGAGTCGTTGCCATTTTTGTCGGATAAGGAGTAAACATGGACTAATACAAGGTTTAAAAATAGATAAACTATGAAAGCAAAAGTATAAACGTATAAAAAGATTATTAAATAAAACTACAGCAAAGAAGAGTAAAACCATGCTGATGTGGATTCTATGAGTAACTGAAAGAATATGGGACATTTTTTGCCGATATCGAAAGATAAAAACAATGTATGAGCAACAAGATATCCATACGATTCTATAAAGACCACAAGGTCCGGGCAATCTGGGACGAGGAACATGAACAGTGGTGGTTCTCGGTTCTTGATGTTGTTGGAGCCATCAATGAACAGGAAGACCATGAGAAGAACCGCAACTACTGGAAGTATCTGAAGGCTAAACTGCGGAAGGAACAGCGCGAGTTGGTTAGTGATACTACCCAACTGAAACTCACTGCCGCTGACGGAAAGAAGTATAACACCGACGTTATCAACCAGGCTGGTGTTGATAAACTTGCAAAGACCATCCGAAACCAGCAAGCGATGGACTTCCTCGACTGGTTCACTTACAGCGACAACACCATCGACGGACAGAGCCGCAAGAAGGCATATTCCCTTTGGGAGAGCGACCTTGTAGATAGCAAAGATGTGGGTGGGGTGAAGTCGCTGCAACAAATACACGCCTACCTGTTCGGAGGGCTCTACGACTTCGCGGGAAAGATACGCACCAAAACCATCGCCAAAGGAAATACCCTGTTCTGTTTGGCAGAGCATTTGCAAAGCTACCTGAAGACAGTGGAGGCAATGCCAGAGACGACATTCGATGAGATAGTAGACAAATACGTGGAGATGAACGCGGCACACCCTTTCATGGAAGGCAACGGCCGCTCGACACGTATCTGGCTCGATATGATTTTCAAGAAACGGATGAAGATGTGCGTCGACTGGAGCAAGATAGACAAACGGGACTACCTGGACGCCATGATAGCCAGCCAGACCGACAGCAGCCGTATCCGCGAACTCCTCAAAGGCGCACTGACAGACCGCATCGACGACCGCGAGATATTCATGAAAGGCATCGATTACTCCTATTACTACGAACAAGAAGACTGACATATATATATGGGACATTTTTTGCCGATAACGTTGGAGGAGGTGAAGCGGCTCGGGTGGGAGCAGGTGGATGTGGTGCTGGTCACGGGGGACGCGTACGTGGATCATCCGTCGTTTGGGACGGCGGTAATCGGGCGGACGCTGGAGGCGGCGGGGTACCGCGTGGCGATCATCCCGCAGCCGAACTGGAGGGACGACCTCAGGGATTTCCGCAAATTCGGGGCCCCGAGGCTGTTCTTCGGGGTGACGAGCGGGGCGATGGACAGTATGGTGAACCACTACACCGCCGCACGGCGTCTGCGCCATGACGACGCCTATACGCCTGGCGGACAGTTCGGCTTCCGGCCCGACAGGGCGACATACGTCTACACGCGGATATTGAAACAGATATACCCCGATGTGCCGGTCATCATAGCGGGCATCGAGGCCTCCATGCGGCGACTGGCGCACTACGACTACTGGGACGACAAGTTGTTTCCCTCCATATTGATCGACACGCCGGCGGACCTGCTTAACTATGGGATGGGGGAGAGGACGACGCTGAAGATAGCCCGGATGATTGAAAGTGGAAAGTGGAAAGTGGAAAGTGGAAAGATTAGCGAGGCAACGCTTGCCGAACTCAGGGGGCTGCCGCAGGTAGCATTCAAAATTGAAAATTCAAAATTGAAAATTGAAAATTCAATAGAGCTGCACTCGTTCGAGGAGTGCCAGCGGAGCAAGCGGGCGGAGGCGGAGAACTACCAAATCATCGAGCGGGAGAGCAACAAGATAGAATGCGCGACGCTGGTGCAGCGTCACGGCGACCGCCTGGTGGTGGTGAACCCGCCGGAGCCGCCGATGACGACGGAGGAGATTGACGCCAGCTTCGACCTGCCGTACATGCGTCTGCCGCACCCCAAATACAAGAAACGCGGGCCGATACCGGCCTTCGAGATGATACGGTGGAGTGTGAACACGCACCGAGGCTGCTTCGGCGGCTGCTCGTTCTGCACCATCAGCGCCCACCAAGGCAAGCAGATAGCCTCGCGCAGCGAGGAGTCTATCCTCAATGAGGTAAACCTCATTGCACAGGACCCGGAGTTCCACGGCGTGCTGACGGACCTCGGCGGCCCCTCGGCCAACATGTGGCGCATGAAGGGCAAGAACCAAGAACTCTGCCGCAAGTGCAGCCGCTACAGCTGCTCGATGCCCACGATGTGCAAGAACCTGGACAGCGACCACAGGCCGATGATAGCGCTGCTGCGCAAGGTGAGCGCGCACCCCAAGGTGAAGCACCTGTATGTGGGCAGCGGAATCAGGTGCGATTTGTTCGCCGGAGGGACCGGAGATTCCGTAAGAACCGGGAATTCCGGGTGGGAGTACTTTAGAGAGGTGGTTGTCAACCACACCAGCGGGCGCCTGAAGGTGGCGCCGGAGCATACGTCGGACGCGGTTCTGGCGCTGATGCGCAAGCCGTCGTTCAGCCTCTTCAAGGAGACGAAACGGCGCTTCGACGAGATATGCAAGCAGGCGGGGCTGCGGTACCAACTGATACCCTACTTCATCAGCAGCCACCCCGGCTGCCGACTGCAGGACATGGCGGAGCTGGCGGTAGAGATGAAACGCATGGGCTACCGCTTAGAGCAGATACAGGACTTCACGCCTACACCCATGACGCTCAGCACGGAGATGTACTACACCGGCATCGACCCCACGACGATGAAGCCCGTCTACGTGGCCACCACGCCTGGCGACAAGGCCGACCAGCGACGCCTCTTCTTCTTCTACAAGCCCGAGATGCAACGCGACATCGTCGCCTCGCTGCGCCGCAAAGGCCTCACGGAGTATGTTTCCAAACTTTTCGGCAACAGTGGGTTGGGAAATAGTGTGCGTCGGAGCTGATTGAAGGAGACCTCTATAAATATACGTTCGAAAGTGCGTCTCTTCAAGATGCTTGTTCATATTTACTTGGTATACCCCACACTACAAGTGTGGGGTTATTGATAGTTTGCCTCTTCGAGGCAATTTATAGATGTCCCCTGAATTATATTCTTCAGAATGAGTCCCTACGGCTTTCTTTCGGCCTGGAGTGGCAGGAAGTCCGGTTAGGATCCGTCGGGGATGCATGTAGATGCCGGTAACTTTTATCCGCAAATCTCGTCGAGCTCGAGCCAGCGCATCTCCTTCTCGTCGAGGAGGGCTATCACATCGCCGATGCGTGTGCTGGCGTTGGTGATGGCGGCGGGGTCGGTGAGGGTGCCGCTGCTCAGCTGCTGCTCCAGCGTGGCCTTTTCTGCGGTGAGTGTCTCTATCTCCGCTGTCAGCGCCTCGTATTCCTTCTGCTCCTTGTAGGTGGCCTTCTTCTTGGTGGTCGGTGTCGGGCGTTCGGTGTTCACTTGTCGGTCGGCGGCCTTGCGCTCGCGCTGCTCCAGCATCTCGGCGCGCTCGCGGCGCTGGCGCTCAAGGCGATACTGGGTGTAGTTGGAGTGGTAGTCGCGTATCTTGCCATTGCCCTCGAAGACCAGCAGGTGGTCGACGATGTGGTCCATGAAGGAGCGGTCGTGTGAGACTATTATCAGGCAGCCTTTGTAGGTCTGCAGGAACTGCTCGAGGATCTGAAGGGTGTAGATGTCGAGGTCGTTGGTGGGCTCGTCGAGGATGAGGAAGTTGGGGTTGGCCATGAGAACCTGCAGCAGGTAGAGGCGGCGTTTCTCGCCACCGCTGAGGTTGCCGAAGTAGTTGAACTGCGTGGTGCCGTCGAAGCCGAAATAGGTGAGGAACTGGTGTGCCGACATGCTCTTGCCGTTGTCGAGCTCTATCTCTTCGGCGATGTCTTTGACGAGGTCTATGACGCGGCGGTCGGGTGGTGCCGACATGCCGGCCTGAGTGTAGTAGCCGAACTGGATTGTCTGTCCGACGACGACGCGGCCGCTGGTGGGCTTCAGCTGCTCGGTGATGATGTTGAGGAAGGTGCTCTTGCCCACGCCGTTGGGGCCTACGATGCCTATCTTTTCCCCTTTCTTGAATACGTATGAGTAGTCGTCGATAATGTTGCCATAGCAAACGTTGTACAGTTCCAGTATCTTGCCGCCGATGCGCTCGGTCTTGACGGTGAGCTGCGGTCGGCTGTCGTCGAAGCGTGTGTGGGCTTTGGCCTCGAGCTCATAGAAGGCGTCGATACGGGCCTGTGCCTTGGTGCCACGGGCCTGCGGCATGCGGCGCATCCACTCCAGCTCGGTGCGGTAGAGACTGCGGGCCTTGGCCACCTCGGCGCGTTCGTTGGCCTCGCGCTCGGCCTTCTTCTCAAGGTAGTAGTCGTAATGCCCCTTGTAATGATAGAGTCGTGCGTTGTCGAGCTCGTAGATGTCTTGGCATACGTTGTCGAGGAAGTAGCGGTCGTGGGTGACCATGAGGAGGGCCAGCCGTTGTCGCGAGAGGAACTCCTCGAGCCACTCTATCATGTCGATGTCGAGGTGGTTGGTGGGCTCGTCGAGGATGAGCAGGTTGCAGTCGTCCATCAGCAGTCGGCAGAGGGCCACTTTCTTCTGCTCGCCGCCGCTGAGGGTCTCCATGGGGCGGTCAAGCAGTGTGTCCACTTTCATGCGACTGAGTATCTCCTCAATGCGTTGCTCGAAGGTCCAAGGGTCTTCAGTTTCCGGGCGCTGGATGTTGTAGACGAAGTCGCGCACAACCTGGTGCGGGTAGGCTTCGGGGCTCTGCGGCAGGTAGGCCATCTTGAGGTCGCTGCGGAAGGTTATTGTGCCGTTGTCCTGCAAAGTGTTATACCCTTGCAGCCCATAAGATGTCATAATGATGTTGAGCAGGGTGGACTTGCCGTAGCCGTTGCGGGCGATGAGGGCGGACTTATGTCCGGCATTGATGCCGAACGAGATGTCTTCGAAGAGTAGCTTGTCGCCGAAGCTCTTGGTGAGGTTTTCTACGGTGAGGAGTGCGTCTGCCATTTTATGCAGTATGGTATGGGTTTGTGAGTTTCATGATTTTAATAGGTCGGTCGGCACCATGACTGAGTCGGCTGCACTGGTTGACCAGCCCGGTGTCGGCGAAGCCGCATTTGGCCATCACACGTCCCGAAGCCGGATTGTCGACGAAGTAGTCGCACCAAAGGGTGCGAAAGTTTTTTACCGTGGTGCAGTAGGTTATCATCAGCTGCAGAGCTTCGGAGCAGAGGCCCTGGTTCCAGTAGGGGCGGCCTACCCAGTAGCCCAATTCAGCGTCGTCTGGTCCGATGTCTATGTTGCTCTCGCCGCAGATGTAGTAGCCGATGCATCCGATGGGTTCGCCTGTCGATTTGAGTATCAGTGCCCATGTCCTGTCGTTGGCGAAGACGGTGCGGATGATGTTGAGACTCTCCTCCACGCTTTGGTGCGGCGGCCAGCCGGCCCTTGGGCCGACGTCGGGGTCAGAGGCGTATTTGTAAAGTGCTTCGGCGTCAGCCTCGCACCAAGGGCGTAGTATCAGTCGGTCAGTCTCCATCGGCCTTCGAGTCTATTATTTGCTTAGTCGCTTGTATTCCTTGCGGGCTTTCTTCATCAACTTCTGAAAGCGTTTGTCGGCATGCAGGCGTGCTACGGCGGCGCTGGCCACGAGGCGTGCGGCGTCGACGTCGCTCTGCCAGTGGTAGCCGGCTATCACCCGGCTCTGGCCGTACATATAGCCGCGGGCCATGATGGTGTCAGCCTTGTCGGGCGCCATCTCGGTGAGCAGCAGTGCGGCGCTCCAGCCGAGGATGGTGTGCCCCGAGGGGTAGGAACCGTTGGTGCGGAGCCACTTCTCGTCTGGGGGGTAGATGGTTGGCTCGTCGTAGTAGACGTAGGGACGAGTGCGCATGTAGTGGTTCTTGGGCAGCTTTCCGGCCTGGTCGGTGGTGAGCAGGCCGAGGGTGAGCATGCGGTAGATGGCGGGAGTGCTCTCTTTGCCGATGTCGACGCCGAGCACCCCGCTGTATATCTTGCAGATGTTGTCGATGCTCCAGACGGCGTCGCCAACGGCGATGGCCAGCCTGGTGCTGTCTTTGCGTTGCTCTTTGCCCCAGCGGTACTGGGCCTTGTCATACGTGAAGGCGGCGCTGGCTGTGTCAGGAGGAGCGGGCAGGAAGTGGACGGCGTTGGGCATCTGCAGCGAGTCGAGCAGCGGTTTCTGTGCGGTGGCTGAGAGGCCGAACAGCAAGATGGCAAGAACTATGAGTGTGCGTTTCATTCTTTGAGTAGTTTGTTGGCTTGGTCTTTGGCGCGGGCGTTGATGTCGGGGGGGAGGTATTTGTTGAGTGTGCGCAGTGCGACCATGAGGGCGGTGAGGTCGGCGGTGAAGCCAAGGGCGGGTATGAAGTCCGGCACCAGGTCGGTAGGCAGAATCAGGTATCCCAAAGCCCCGATGATGAGTGTCTTGGCCTTCACCGGCACATCCTTGGCCTGCAGCAGGAAGTAGAGCTGCAGGGCAGGGTAGAGCACCTTGCGCCCCACCTGTGAGGCTATGTGGCGCACTTTCTTCATGAAACCGTCTTCGTTGTAATGCTGCTCGAAGCGCGGGGCGTTCTCAATGCTGAATCTCTCCATAGTGTACTATTGTTCCAGGGCTTGTATTATGGCTGCCGCGGCCTTGCGTCCGGCGCCCATGGCGAGAATCACCGTGGCGGCGCCGCTCACAGCATCGCCACCGGCGAAGATCAGCTTGCGGCTCGTCTGGCCGTTCTCGTCGGCCTTGATGCCGCCCCATGGTTCGCACTCCAGGCCCGGCGTGGTGGTACGGATGAGGGGGTTGGGGCTTGTGCCGAGGGCGGCCACGATGGTGTCGGCCTCCAGGTCGAACTCGCTGCCCGCTATCTGTTTGAACGAGCGGCGCCCCTTGGCGTCCGGCTCGCCCATCTCCATCTTGGCGCATCGCAGGGCGCGCACTGTGCCGTCCTCGTTGCCGAGGATTTCCACGGGGGCCGTCTGGAACATGAACTGCACACCCTCTTCCATGGCGTGGTGCACCTCCTCGCGGCGGGCGGGCATATCCTCCTGGCCACGGCGGTAGACCACCGTCACCTCGCTGCCCAGACGCAGCGCCGTGCGGGCGGCATCCATGGCCACGTTGCCTCCGCCCACGACGATGACCTTGCGGCCCAGATAGATGGGGGTGTCGTAGTGTTCGTCGTAGCCGTGCATGAGGTTGGTGCGCGTCAGCAGTTCGTTGGCGCTGACGACGCCGATGAGGGTCTCGCCCTTGACGCCCATAAACTTCGGCAGTCCGGCGCCGGAGGCTATATAGACGGCGTCGTACTCCATCTCGCTGAAGAGCTGGTCTATGGTGATGCTCTTGCCGATGATGACGTTGGTGCGTATCTCCACGCCCAGACGGCGCAGGTTCTCGATTTCGGGTTCCACCACCTTCTGCTTGGGCAGGCGGAATTCGGGGATGCCGTAGACGAGCACGCCGCCGGCATGGTGCAGCGCCTCGAAGACGGTGACCTGGTAGCCATGCTTGGCGAGGTCGCCGGCGCAGGTGAGGCCGCTGGGGCCGCTGCCGATGACCGCCACCTTGCGGCCTGCGGGATAGCACTGGCTCTGCGGCTTGGCCTGTGCGCGGTGGTTGTCGGCCACGAAGCGCTCCAGGGCGCCGATGGCTATGGGCTCGTTCTTCACGCCCATCACGCAGCTGCCCTCGCACTGTGTCTCCTGCGGGCAGACGCGTCCGCAGACGGCCGGCAGGGCGGAGTCGTGGGTGATGGTGATATAGGCCTGGTTGAAGTTCTCTTCCTTGATGTTCTGTATGAACTGCGGTATGTTGATGCCCACGGGGCAGGCCTCGACGCAGCGCGGCTTTTTGCACTGCAGGCAGCGGCTGGCCTCGACGAGAGCCTGATGCTCGGTGAGGCCGAATGAGACCTCGTCGAAGTTCTTGGCGCGCACAGCGGGGTCTTGCTCGCGTGGTTTCTGGCGCTGCTTGGCTTCGGCCACGGCGGCCTCCACGGCAGGGGCCAGATTGCACTGGTGGCCGCTCTTCGAGGTGGCTATGCGGTAGCGCCGTGCGTCGGGGGTCTTCAGTTTGCGTGCTGCCTCGTCGAAATCCACCAGGTGGCCGTCGAACTCGGGGCCGTCCACGCAGCAGAACTTCACCTCGTCGCCTACGCGCACTCGACATGCGCCGCACATGCCGGTGCCGTCGACCATCATGCAGTTGAGGCTGACGATGGTGGACAGGTTGTATTTCTTGGTGGTGAGGCTGACGAACTTCATCATCGGCAGCGGCCCGATGGCCACGCAGTGGCTGTATTCCACACCTTTGGAGCAGAGCTCGTCGACCTTGGCCGTCACCAGTCCCTGTTCGCCGTAGGAGCCGTCGTCGGTCATGATGTGCAGGTTGTGGCACACGGCGCGCAGCTCGTCCTCATAGAACAGGAGGTCTTTCGAGCGTGCGCCGATGATGACGTCGGTGGGGATGCCATGCCGGAAAGCCCACTTCACCTGCGGAAACACGGGCGCAATGCCCACGCCGCCGGCCACGAAGAGCAGTCGTTTCAGCTCGCCTCTCTCGTGTTTTTCTATCAGCTCGCTCGGTTTGCCCAAGGGGCCTACGATGGTGTAGAGGTCGTCGCCCTCGTTCATGGCTGCCAGCTGGCGTGTGGTCTCGCCCACCACCTGGAAGACGATGACCACCGACTGGCGTTGGTACACGATGTCGCTGATGGTGAGTGGTATGCGCTCGCCGTTCTCGTGTGGTATGACGATGACGAACTGGCCGGGCTTGCCGCTGAGCGATATCCACGGCGCGTGGATTTCCATCCTGTATATCTCGTGGCTGTTCAGCAGCCGCTTGCTGATTATCTCGTACATGGCATTAAGTTGAATACTGATTTCTAACTTCTGGTTTAATGGTACGCAGGCGTCCCCGCCTGCAACAAGTCTGTTGACGCTCCGCTCTAAACCTTAAACTTTAAACTTTCTTCTCGTCGTCGTCCTTTTTCCTCGGGCCGCGGCCAAGCCACAGACACACCGCCGCCAACGCGGCCAGTATGGCCAGATATA
>JAFVWV010000047.1 GCA_017501495.1 Bacteroidales bacterium
AAATATCGTTGAAATATCGTTGATGTATCGTTGATATGCACTACCGGTACCGAGGATGATGTGTTAAAATTAAGTTAAAACGCGTGCCTCGCATATTGCCGGGATTGAAAAAATTTCTTGATAAAATATTTTTTTCGTATATTTGCAGGTGCTAACTGAACTAACTAAAAAATAACAAGTCATTATGAAAAAACACATTACCGGATTTTTGGCCTTTGCGGCGCTTCTTTTGGCGCCGGCATTGGCATCGGCCACGACCGACAGCCTGACCGTGGCCGACGGCACGTCGACAAGCCAGTACATCCCCATCTACGGCTACTACGTCGACGCAGCCCAGCACAACCAAATTGTCTACCCGGCCGACTCGCTGTCGGCCATGGCCGGACAGAACATCACGGGCCTGACTTTCTACATGAGCCAGACTGCATCCGAGAGCTGGAACACCACCGTCACCATCAGCCTCGGCATCGTTGAGCAGTCAGATGCCTCGACCCTCAACACCACCGCCGAGCTGACTCAGGTGTGGCAGGGTCTGGTCACCGGCATGGACGCCGTGCTCGACATCGCCTTCGACGAGGGCTTCGCCTACACCGAGGGCAACCTGCTGGTCGACATACAGACCACCACGGGCAGCTGGAAGCAGACGGCGTTCTACGGCGTCGAACTGGTCAACGGCTCCTACCTCAGCTACAGCTACAACAGCACGTCGCAGAACTTCATGCCCAAGACCAAGTTCACCTACAGCGACCAGCCTGTCTGCCGCAAGCCGAAGAACCTCGTGTTCAGCGATGTGGCCAACGACGGATGCACCATCAGCTGGACCTCGAACCCGAGCGACAACTTCCAGAACTACAGCCTCTGGATCGGCGGCGTCGAGGCCTACACGGGCACCGACACGTTCTACACCGCCAGCGGCCTCGACGCCAACACGGCCTATGCCGTCGAGGTGCGCACCGTGTGCGGCGAAGGCGACACAAGCAGCGCCCTTGCAGGCTCGTTCCGCACGCTGTGCGAACTGGGCAACTGCGAGGTGCAGGTCAGCGGCGCCAGCAGCTACTACGGCTATGCCGAGGTCTACCAGAACGGCGGCCTGCTGGCTTCTGTCAGCGCCAGCGCCACCGTCGAAATCTGCAATGGCGACAGCCTGGTGGTTCTCTTCCACGAAGGCGCATATGGCTCCAGCAACACCATCACCGTCACCGACGTGGCCGGCATCGAGTTGGCGTCCTTCAACAGCAGCGGCCATTCGACCGGCGACACCATCCTGGCCGTGGCCAACGGATGCCCCAGCTGCCTGCCTGTCAGCTCGGTCAGCGTCAGCAATGTTGAAGCCAACACAGCCCACATCTCGTGGGTCGACAACAACGTCGACGGTCTTGGCGACTATGCCATATACGTGGGCGGCGAACTGGTAAGCATCGTCAGCGGCGACAGCGTCTACGACCTCAGCGACCTCTCGGCATCGACCACGCTGACTGTGGGCGTAAGCCGCATCTGCGACGAGGGCGACACCTCGGGTGCCCGCACCGTCACCTTCCGCACCGCCTGCGGCGCCGTCACACTGCCCTACTTCGAAAACTTCGACGGCCTCGGCTTCGACGCCAGCAACGGTCTGCCGGTGCCCTGCTGGATTGCCTACTACACCTGCACTACCGGCGGACGCACCTTCCCCTGCGGCTCGGCCGACGGCAGCAACCCCACCATGGCCTTCACCGCCGACCCGGGCATGACCATCTTCATCGCCACCGACACCATCCCTGTCTCCGGCGACTCGGTCTTCGTATCATTCCGCGCCCAGCCTAACGGCAACGTCGACTTCTGGTGCGGCGTCATGAGCGACCCCTACGACAGCACCACCTTCATCCCCATCGGCAACGGCATCCACACCACCAACGCCAACAACACCTGGGGCGAATACCTCTTCTCCACCGTCGGCTTCAGCCCCGACACCTCCTACCGCGTCGCCTTCAAATACCGCGGCACCGGCTACACCGGCAACTGGGTCAACGTCGACGACATCGAGATTCGCGTCTTCGACGGCTGCATACGCCCGATGGACCTCGTCGCCACCGAGGTGACGACCGAGAGCGCTGTGCTCGATTGGCAGGTCAACGGTTCTGAAGACAGCTGGCTGCTCGCCGTCAACGGCGACACTTCCGTGATTACCGAAAAACCCTACACCCTTACGGGCCTTGAGCCCAACTCGGTATACAATGTCAGCCTGGCTGCACTCTGCCAAACCGGCGACACTACAGATGCCATCGTCACCACCTTCCGCACACCCTGCCCTGCCGATACCTGCATCGTCACGGTAGCCGCCACAGGCTACTACCTCTCCGAATACGAGCTCGTGCAGAACGGCTACAGCTTCGGTCTCACCAGCGAACCCGCTACCTACCAGGTCTGCTCCGGCCAGGAACTCTATCTCCACACCGCCGCGGCTTCGGGCAACGGCATGTCCATCGTCAATGCCGCAGGCATCGAACTCTTCAACGCCATGCCCGACAGCCTGACCGCCGACACCCTAAACTTGGGCCAGCCCTGCCCCACCTGCATGCCCGCCATCGACCTCACGGTTGGCAGCATCACCTCCGACGGCGGCCTCTTCAACTGGCAGTCCATGGGCTCGGCCGACAATGTCACCCTCTGGCATATCTATGTCGACGGAGCCGAAGTCGGCACCTCTGACAGCACTGGATATATGCTTAGCGGCTTGACCGCCAACACCGTCTACACCGTCGGCGTGCGTGCCGATTGCGACGAAAACGACACCTCGGTGATACGTACCACCGAGTTCCGCACCGCCTGCGAGGGCGGCAACTGCACCTTCAGCGTCGTGATGAGCGACAGCTGGGGCGACGGCTGGAGCGGCAACGCCGTCCAAGTCTACTCCGCCGGCTCGCTCTTCGCCAGCGCCACCATCGCCGCCGGCAGCAGCAACACCGAGACCTTCAGCCCCTGCCTCGGCGACTCCGTGGTCCTCGTCTGGCAGAGCGGTCAGTACGCTTCCGAGACCTCCTTCTCCATCGTCGACGCCTCCGACAGCACCGTCCTGAGCGTCAACGGCGGCGACCAGTGCGCCACGGGCGACACCCTCGTGGTCTTCGACGGCCAGTGCGCCGCCACGGTCGTCTTCGTGCCCGACACCAACCAGCCCGGCCCGCAGCCCGGCGGTTGCGACGCACCCCAGGCCCTCAACGCCACACCGGCCGAGACCACCATCGACATCACCTACGTCAGTTCGGTCTACGACTACGAGGTCGGCATCGTCGAGGGCTCCGTCTGGGACGAGGCCACGGCCGACATCGACCAGACCACCAACAACCTCTACCAGTTCAGCGGCCTGACGGCCGGCACCGAGTACACCATCGGCGTGCGCGCCGTGTGCGACGAATGGATGGGCGAGTACAGCGAGTGGGCCACCGTCACCGTCAGCACCACAGGCGGCAGCACCCCGCAGCCCACGGAGTGCAACGCCCCCACCGGCGTGCAGACCCTCAGCGTCGACAGCAACCGCGCCGTCATCACCTGGACCGCCGGCGGCGACGAGACCGCATGGCAGATCAAGGTGAACGACGACGGGCAGAACCTCATCGACGCCAGCACGACCACCTACGTCATGAGCAACCTCACGCCCGCCACGCAG